>NZ_BAAGGP010000037.1:0-26078 GCF_054658615.1 Pseudolactococcus yaeyamensis | reverse complement strand
CGCGGATCTGTGACGCTTTCTAAATACGCGTAGATTTCGTACATCATGAACTCCCTTAATAGCTTTTCTTTTACTTTAACATAAATAGAGATACTAGGGAATTATTTATTTCATGCGTTTGTCGTGAATATTGCTCAAATTCACTGAAAAAGGCACGCTAATTTGATATAATAGGGAGTAATCTGTTTACTCTCTATTTTTTGAACAAAACGAAAGGTAGAGATGTATGTATAATAAAAAATTGGCAAGCGGAAAGTACAAGTTTTTTGAAAAATATCAAGATATTGATGGAAAATGGAAACAAGTTTCTTGTACCATGAATTCAGCAAGTCGAGATTCAAAAAGTCAGGATCGCAATACGTTAGAATTAAAAATAAAGGAGAAACTCGAACAAAGTAAACCCTCTGTAAAACCCAAAACAGTTAATGAGGTGTATGCCGAATCTGCAAAAATTCGTAAAGCAGAAGTGGCAGAAACAACCTTCCTGAATGAAACCTATGGTCTTAAAAGTTTTATTGAAACATTTGGCAAACGCAAAATCTCAACTATTGAAGCTCATGAAATTCAAGAATATTTATTCGCTAAAAAATATACCAATGCGACAAGAAACACTCTAAAACAGCGTATTAGTCATGTTTTCAAATATGCGTATCAGATGGATATTACTGAAAGTAATATTATGGATAAGATTATCCTGCCTAAAAACAAACGTTCTATTGAGAGTATCGCAAAATTGCAACATAAATTTTTAACTTTGGATGAAATGCGTATTCTTTTAGCTAGTATGCGAAAAAATGCTTATGACAGTGACCAGTTTTTATTTGCTGATTGTGTTGAATTTCTATTCTTGACAGGTTTAAGGATAGGTGAGCTAATGGCTCTCCAGTGGTCTCATGTTAATCTACTAGACGAGACAATTTATATTGAGTTTAGTTGGAATGCAAATCTAAAAAAACTAGGACCGACTAAAAATCCACAGTCAATACGATTTGTGACGCTAAATCATCGATGTTTAGAAATTCTTGAAGCACTACACAAACATAATTCAGACTCGAAATTTGTCTTTACAAAGTCAAATGGGTATCAAGTTTCAAACATGGCGCTTAATTTATACTTGAAAATGGAAGGTGCTAGAGCTAATTTATTTGGTAAAGATTCATCTCTTTTTTCTTGTCATATGCTTCGTCATAGTCACATCAGTCACATGGCTTTACTAGGTGTGCCACAAAAAGCATTGATGGAAAGAGTTGGGCATAGTGATTCACGTATTACAAATAATATTTATACTCACGTTATGCCAGAATCACGCCAAGAAATGAATTTAAAATTAAATGATATCATCGTTTGAAAAAGGCCCATAGGCACCACAGAAAAATATATTTAGCACCCAAAAAGCACCAAAATTGAGGGAAATACTGAGAAATATGAGGAAATGAAATAGTCATATTTTAGGTAATGAGTGCTGATATATAAATGTTTTGGGAAGTATAGGGAATATTTATGAAGGAGTGAAAATGACATGGCAAAGTTATATTTTAAGTACGGCACGATGAACAGCGGCAAATCGATCGAAATTCTCAAAGTAGCGCATAACTACGAGGAACAGGGCAAACCCGTCGTGATTATGACAAGCGCTCTCGACAACCGAGATGAGATTGGTGTCGTCAGCTCGCGGATCGGCATGCGCGAACAAGCCGTCCCCATTGATGCTGCCCTAAATGTTTTTGACTATGTTGCCAAACTCCCGGAAAATCCTTACTGCATCTTAATAGATGAAGCACAATTTCTCAGCAAAAAGAATATTTATGATTTTGCTAGAGTGGTAGATGAACTCAACGTCCCTGTCATGGCCTTCGGCCTAAAAAATGACTTCCAAAATGAATTATTTGAAGGCAGCAAATATCTCTTACTCCTAGCTGACAAGATCGAAGAAATTAAAACAATCTGCTGGTTTTGTAGCAAGAAAGCAACCATGGTTTTACGCACAGAAAATAATCAACCGGTTTATGAGGGCAGTCAAATCCAAATCGGAGGCAATGAAAGCTACCTTCCCGTTTGTCGCAAACACTGGTTTAAACCCGAACTTTAAAACTCAGTAGAAAATAGGGAGACCGCAGATGATTACGGAAACCAAACGACTTTATCTTCGAGAAATGACACAGATAGACTTTTCTGCTATTGCTGAAATATTGCAAGATGACACGGCGATGTTTGCCTATGAAGGTGCCTTCTCGGATGAAGAAGTAGCGAAATGGCTGAATGACCGAATCGCGCAGTATAAGGATTGGGGCATGAGTCTTTGGGCGGTTGTTCTAAAAGAAACCGACCAAGTTATCGGTCAATGTGGTCTGACCTTGCAACAAGTCCAAGGTGAAACCGTTACAGAAATAGGCTATTTATTTAATCGCGATTATTGGCATCAAGGCTACGCCGTAGAGGCAGCGCAAGCCTGTAAAACCTATGCCTTTGACGTCTTAGGTATTGACCGTGTGTTTTCAATCATTCGTGATAACAATATCGCGTCCATGAACGTTGCGATTCGCAATGGCATGACTGTTCGGACTAAATTTATCAAAACTTATAGAGGAATTGAAATGCCGCATTTTGCCTTTGCTGTTGATAGAAGTTAGCTAAGCTTGCTCAAATACCTGCTACCATTGACAAGAAAAATATAGAAAATAAGGAAGTAATCAAATCATATGTTCGATCAATTACAAATTATGGCTGACCGTTACGAAGAATTAGGTGGGTTGCTCAGCGACCCGGAAGTTGTTAACGATACCAAACGTTTTATGGCCTTGTCAAAAGAAGAGGCCTCTTTACGAGAAACCGTTGCGGCTTATGCGCGCTACGTCGAAGTAACGACGGGGATTTCAGATGCTGAGGAAATGTTATCAGACTCAAGCCTTGACGCTGATGAATCTGATATGTTCAAAGAAGAACTCAAAGCACTGAAAGCTGAAAAAGCAATCTTAGAAGAAGATATCAAAATTCTTTTGTTACCAAAAGACCCTAATGATGACAAAAATATCATCCTCGAAATTCGTGGTGCCGCTGGTGGTGATGAAGCTGCGCTTTTTGCTGGCGATTTATTGGCCATATACCAAAAATACTCTGAGAATCAGGGCTGGAAATTTGAGATTTTGGAGTCAAACGTGACCGAAATAGGTGGCATCAAAGAAGTGTCAGTCATGATTTCAGGCAATAGCGTCTACTCGAAACTCAAATATGAAAGTGGTGCGCATCGTGTCCAACGTGTGCCAAAAACAGAGACTCAGGGGCGTGTCCATACCTCAACAGCAACGGTGCTCGTCATGCCCGAAATCGAAGATTTCGACATCGACATTGACCCGAAAGACCTGCGCATTGACATCTACCATGCTTCTGGTGCCGGCGGACAGAACGTCAATAAAGTCGCAACAGCCGTTCGGATCGTCCATGAACCGACGGGGATCAAAGTTGAGATGCAGGAAGAACGGAATCAGCAGAAAAACCGTGATAAGGCCATGAAAATCATCAATGCCCGAGTTTACGATTATTTCGCACAAATCGAACAGGATAAAAACGATGAGTTTCGCAAGTCGACCGTCGGGACAGGTGACCGTTCTGAGCGGATACGTACCTACAACTTCCCGCAAAACCGCGTGACCGACCACCGCATCGGCCTGACTCTGCAAAAACTTGACACCATCTTATCAGGTAAACTTGACGAAGTCATCGACGCCCTGATTCTCTTTGATCAAACGCAAAAACTTGAGGCCTTGAAACAATGATAAACTGGTATGACGCAGATGGCCATTTATCCGAGGACATGGTGGCAGACTTCCGTCAAACCTTGCTTGCTTGGTACGATGAAAGCGGACGGACGCACCTCCCTTGGCGGATAGACAAGGAACCCTATCACATCTGGGTCAGCGAGATTATGCTGCAACAAACTCAGGTCGAAACAGTCATTCCTTACTATGATCGCTTTCTGGCTGAATTACCGAGCGTGAAAGATTTAGCTGAAGCAGATGAAGAAGTTCTGCTCAAACTCTGGTCAGGATTAGGCTACTATTCGCGAATCAGAAATATGCAAAAAGCAGCCCAGCAAGTCATGGCAGACTTTGACGGACAGTTTCCGTCAACCAGTCAAGCCCTACAAACATTAGCAGGTATTGGCCCTTATACAGCAGCAGCGATTGCCAGTATCAGTTTTAATGAAGTCGTACCAGCGCTTGATGGCAATATGTTTCGTGTGTTTGCGAGATTGCTAAAAATTGACGCAGATATTGCCCAACCTAAGTCACGGAAAATTTTTTATGACATCGTTTTGCCCATCGTTGATCCTGAGCGACCAGGTGATTTTAACCAAGCCGTGATGGATTTGGGAACTTCTTTGATGAGTGCTAAAACTGAGACTTTAGCGGATTCACCTTTTGCTCGCTTTAACCTTAGTTATCAAGACGATTCAGAGTTGACTTTTCCGGTCAAGTCTAAAAAAGTCAAGCAAGTCCAGAAATTTTATGCGGCCATTATCTCTGAAAAAGATGGGCATTTAGCTTACACACAACGTCCTAAAACAGGTCTGCTTGCCAATTTTTGGACTTATCCACTAGTAGAGTTTGACTCGTGGGATGCGATTTATGACGGTATTTCTGAACAATTTAAATCCGCCAAGCAACTGAATATCACACCTATCACGCATATCTTTACCCATCAAAAATGGCAAGTCATGCTTGTTCAAGTTGCGGATAATCTTGACACATGGACATATTTTTCAGAAGAAGCTTATGAAACGCTACCACAGACGACCTTACAAATTAAACTCCAAGCAGCTTTGAAAGAGAATTTATGACCTATTTACAAGCCTTTCAAACTTACGAAAAAAACTTGGCGCGGCCAGAGGAGTTGCGCTATGTTTTTCGTTATGGGCGAAAACTGAGTTATACCGACTTTATCCTGTTGCTCAACACGAAAATAACTGAATCTGACCAAGCCTACCTAGCAGAGATATTTGACAGGCTTTCAAAGGACGAGCCAGCTCAGTATATCGTTGGCGAAACCGAGTTTTACGGTTTAATTCTCGATGTGGATGCGCGTGCCTTAATTCCACGACCAGAAACAGAAGAACTTGTCGCGCTGATTTTGGCGGAAAATGCGTCAGATGACTTGAAAGTCCTAGATATTGGGACAGGGACAGGCGCGATAGCTCTGTCACTCGCAAAGGCGCAGCCGACATGGCAAGTTCATGCCAGTGATATTTCAGCAGATGCTCTAGCTTTGGCACAACAAAATGCGACTAAAAATGCAATAGAAAATATTGCTTTTACGCTATCAGACGTTTTCAGTAACGTTTCAGAAAACTATGATATAATTGTTTCAAATCCACCTTATATCGCAGATTTCGAGAAGGTGGATATGGCTAAAAATGTCTTGGACTATGAACCGCACCTTGCTTTGTTTGCTGAGGACAATGGGCTAGCCATTTATCAAAAGCTAGCCCAAAATGCCCAGTCTTATTTGACAGACAAGGGCAAGATTTATTTGGAAATTGGGCATTTACAAGGCCAAGCTGTTAGCCAACTTTTTCAGCACCATTTTCCCGAGAAACGGGTCAGAGTCTTACAAGATTTAGCCGGAAAGGATAGGATGATTGCCATTGACTGAGTTACTTTCGCCACAAGCACCAGATGATGTCAAACGTGCAGTTGATTTGATTAAATCAGGTCAACTAGTCGCCTTGCCGACTGAAACGGTTTATGGTTTATTTGGTCTCGCATTAGATGATGAGGTGGTCAGAAACATCTATCAAGTTAAGCATAGAGCCTTTGACCATGCCCTCAATCTTAACATTTCAAGTTTTGAGCAACTGAAACTTTTCTCTCAAAATCAACCCAAATACCTAGAAAAGTTGTATAATAAATTTATGCCTGGCAGCCTAACGATGATTTTAGAGGCTAATGAAACAGTCCCTAGTCTTGTCAATAACGGTATGAAAACAGTCGGCTTTCGTGTCCCAGCTAATCAAACGACACTAGCTATTTTGCGTCAAACAGGCCCCCTAGTGGGGCCATCTGCTAATCTGACAGGAAACCCAAGCCCCAAAACCGCACAAGATGTGTTGCGAGAGTTGGACGGTCAGATCGCAGCTATTGTGACAGCTGATAAGAGTATTTCGGGCATTGATTCGACGATTGTAGATTTGACAGGTAAGACGCCCATAATCTTGCGCCAAGGTGCGCTAACTTTAACAGAAATTATCGAGGAGATAAAGGATGATATTTGACCAGCCAAACTACGAAGCTTTTGACCCAGAACTCTGGGATGCAATCCATGCAGAGGAAAAACGTCAACAACAAAATATTGAACTCATCGCTTCTGAAAATGTTGTTTCAAAAGCTGTGATGGCCGCTCAAGGCTCTCTTTTGACTAACAAATATGCTGAAGGCTACCCTGGTAATCGTTACTATGGTGGGACTGAATGCGTCGATGTTGCTGAAAACTTAGCAATTGACCGCGCAAAAGCACTTTTTGGCGCTAAATTTGCCAATGTGCAAGCTCATTCAGGCTCACAAGCCAACGCTGCAGCTTACCTTGCTTTAATCGAACCCGGCGATACAGTCATGGGTCTCGATTTGGCAGCTGGTGGGCATTTGACACACGGTTCACTAGTGAACTTTTCTGGAAAAACTTACAACTTTATTGGCTATAACGTCGATAAAGAAACAGAATTGTTGGATTACGATCAAATATTGGCACAAGCTAAAGCAGCGCAACCTAAGTTGATTGTCGCTGGTGCGTCTAGCTATTCACGGACGATTGATTTTGCGAAATTCCGTGAAATCGCAGATGCGGTTGGTGCGAAATTCATGGTTGATATGGCGCACATTGCTGGTTTGGTCGCTGCTGGCCTGCACTCTAACCCAGTACCCTATGCTGATATTACAACCTCTACGACCCATAAAACGCTCCGTGGTCCGCGTGGTGGTCTCATTTTGACAAATGACGAAGTTTTGGCTAAGAAAATTAACTCTGCCATCTTCCCGGGGATTCAAGGTGGTCCTTTGATGCACGTTATCGCTGCGAAGGCTGTTGCTTTTAAAGAAGCGCTAGATCCTAGTTACAAGGACTATCAAGCGCAAGTCATCAAGAATGCGAAAGTCATGGCTGAAACCTTTGAAAATGCTGGTTTGCGTGTGATTTCTGGTGGCACTGATAATCATATGTTCATGCTGAATGTCACGGATTTTGGCATTAACGGTAAAGAGGCACAAAATCTCTTGGATACTGTCTCAATTACTTTGAACAAAAATGCGGTGCCGTATGAAACATTGAGCCCGTTTAAAACATCAGGTGTCCGAATTGGTTCAGCTGCTGTGACATCACGTGGTTTCAAAGAAACAGAAGCGACGAAAGTAGCAGAATTTATCATTCGTGCTTTCCAAAACAAGGACGACCAAACAGTGCTTGACCAAATCAAATCAGAAGTGATTGCCTTGACTGACGCATTCCCACTTTACGAAAAATAAGCACAATGGACATCTATATTAAAAAAGCGATTTTGCACGCTTTTGACCCCGGTCAACCCGAGATCACCTTCTCAGAAAATCTCATGGAGTTGACACCTGTCATGCTCGACTATGTGACCAAAAAAGTAGAAAAAATCTACTCTGATGATGCCAAACGTGGCGTTTTATCAGAAGAGAATCACTTTTTATCACTGGTAACAGATGACTTTATCGCCTCAACGATTGCCGTTGCCAATTTCTGGCGGGAAGAATTTATCCTGTCAGAGAAACAAAAGCAAAATGACTTGCTTTTTGTTGCCTACGAATTAGAGACACAGCCACATTTTGCTTTTATCAGACTGTCGCTGAGGGATTCTTTTTCGCATGACTTCGATGCAGCAACAGGACAAATCAAGATTCGTAAAACCGAGTCTTCATTGCCTGGGGCTGGGTCAGCTGCTGATGAAGCCATTGCCATCAATCGCAATACGTTCAGCTACCATTTGCTGGAAAAACGCATTAAATATAATGGTAAAAACTACAACTATTTTTCGGAAAATCTACTAGCTGAAAAGCCTGAGATTTCTGTCAATAAAGCGATTAAAGCGATTAAAAAGACGGCAGAGTCTGTTGCCAAATCTTACGACGATGCTGATTTTGCCTTTTCTCAAAAGGTGCAAAATGCGGTATTTCATGCAGTCGAAAAGCAGGAAAATCTCAATCCAGAAGCACTTGCAGACCAATTATTTGCGAACAATCTGACGGCGCGCTTAGCCTTTAAAGATCAAGTCAAGGAAGAAATTCCCGATAAGATTCGGTTCGAGCAGATGCCGATGGAGAAAATCGAGAAAAAATTATCCAATCAAAAATTGTCATTGTCAAATGGGATAGAAATGATTGTGCCTCAAAGTCTATATGAAGATGCTGAGACGGTCGAATTTATTCAAAATGATGATGGGACTTACTCAATTATCATCAAAAATATTGAGGAAATTAAGAACAAGTGGTAATTGCTATATCATATACTAACATGAGAAGGAGGACGTATTGCTAAGAAAAATTAGAAATTCAATGCTCCTAGTCATGTTTGTAGGTTTTGGATTTTGGGTATATCGTACGCATGAAAATGTTAAAAACGTCATGCAGTACGATGATTTTGTGACGCAGACTTTGGAAAAGCATGGCGTGTCAGGCAATCGCGAGTTAGTTCTGTCGATTATTTACACGGAAACCAAGGGAAAACGCACCGATGTTATGCAGTC
Organism: Pseudolactococcus yaeyamensis; assembly: GCF_054658615.1. Lineage (NCBI taxonomy): Bacteria > Bacillati > Bacillota > Bacilli > Lactobacillales > Streptococcaceae > Pseudolactococcus > Pseudolactococcus yaeyamensis. The sequence continues at coordinate 17,326 of NZ_BAAGGP010000037.1, read as the reverse complement.
GACTGAGTCGACCCATGATACGATTGAGACCGAAGAAGACAGCATTCATCAAGGCATTACCAATTTGACCGAAATGTTGGAATATGCTCATGAAAAAGGTGTCGACGTCTGGACGGGCGTTCAAGCCTATAACTTTGGCAAAGCCTATGTTGACTATATTGCCAAAAATGGTGGTAAGAACACCTTGACTTTAGCGGAAGCTTATTCTAAAGATGTCGTTGCCCCGAGTTTGGGCAATACGACAGCCGAGGAATATTATCACATTACCTTAGATTCCCTTTTGTTTAACAAAGGCAAGCTCTACAAAAACGGTGGCAACATCTTCTATGCGAGAGAAGTCCGCTGGAACATGAAAATCGTTCATTTATTTAACTGGTGAAAGCCAGTTTTTTTACGGAATGAAATTTGATTAAACAATTTGCTTTTTCAAATATAAAAGCCTATACTAATAACATAGCAATATTCTGAAAGGATACTGATAACATGATTGGCGGAAAAAGAGCTGGGGCTGGTAGAAAAGCTAAAAGCGAGTTAGAGAAGAAAAAGCAAAAAAATATTTATATTCCTGAAGAATTGTATGAGGAAGTGATGAAAGCGCCAATTGACTATAGTGATAGTTTTTCAAGTCGTTGTGAATTTTTGATTGGGGAAGGTCTAGCTAACTTCATGACATATAAGCAAAAACAAGAATGTGGCGATAACAAACTAACCTTTATTGATTTATTTGCAGGTATTGGTGGCATTCGGCAAGCATTTGAAGATGGGGATACTAAGGCTGTTTTTAGTTCAGAATGGGATAAATTTGCTGCTACGACTTACGAGGCGAATTTTGGTGAAAAACCTTATGGCGATATCACACAGATTAAAGAATCTGACATTCCAAAACATGATGTCCTTTTGGCTGGTTTTCCTTGTCAACCTTTTAGTATGATTGGTAAACGTGAAGGATTTTCACATGCAACACAAGGGACACTATTTTTTGATGTTTTACGTATTATCAAACATCATCAACCTAAGATGTTTTTACTAGAAAATGTACAAGGCTTATTAACGATTCAAAATGGCGAAACTTTTCGGATTATTAAAGCCGCTTTAAAAGAAGCGGGTTATAATGTTTTTTCGGATGTATTAGATGCACAAAATTATGGGTTACCACAAGTTAGAAAACGTGTTGTAATTGTTGGTTTTCGTGAAGATTTAGGGATAACCGATTATGAGTTACCACAAGGTTCAGATAATCGTGTACCTGTCAATACGATTTTGGAAGAAAATCCTGCTGGCTATACGATTTCTGAACATTTGCAAAAATCGTATCTATATAAAAAGAATGATGGCAAACCACAGGTAATTGATAAGGAATCAGATATTCAAGTCAAAACTTTAGTGGCAAGTTATCATAAAATTCAACGTTTGACTGGTACTTTTGTCAAAGGTGGTGAGACTGGACTTCGTTTATTGTCTGAGTTGGAATGTAAGCGTCTTATGGGATTTCCAGATACTTTTAAAGTGCCTGTTTCTCGAACGCAAATGTACCGCCAATTTGGCAATTCCGTTGCTGTACCAATGATGAAAGCTGTCGCCGATAGTATGAAAGAGCAGTTGTTCTTGTCTGAAAATCGTAGCACAGAATATGCGGTGGGGCAATGAAAAAATTCAATAAAGGTGAATGGTCAGAATTATACGTCTTCTTTTCTATTTTAGCAGACGGTAAAATTTATGCTGCTGATGAAAATTTGAATAGAGTTGAAGAAACATTTTATTCTATTCTAAAAATTATTCGTGAACATAAAAATTATAGTCGTGATGAAACAAGTAAATTAATTCTGATACATTCGGATAATGAAATATTAAAAATTCCGATTCAAAATTTTATTGATATGACGCCGAAATTATTAAATGAAATTAAAACGGCGAAAGGCAGTAGTTTTGAAATTCCAGAAATTTCTGATTTGTTGAGCAAAATCGGTGTTACTAAAGTTAAAGCTGAAAGTAGCAGAAAAGGAGATTTGACAGTACAAATCCATGATGACTATACAGGATTTCAACCAATTATTGATTTTAGTATCAAATCATATTTAGGTGGGACACCGACTTTGTTAAACGCATCAAGTGCAACGATTGCTGAATTTCTCCTATCCCATGATATTGATAGAGATTTAGTTGAGCAAGTCAATGCTATATCTGGTGGTTCTAAGATTAAAGATAGAATTGAATTTTTGAGAACAAATGGCTATGAACTAGAATTTAATCGCTTAATAGACCAGACATTTCGTCATAATCTGACTATGATTGATTATAAGATGCCTGAATTATTGAGCCTGCTTTTTCTCTGTTCCTACTTTGTTAAAGGTAAGAAAATCTCAGATGTTGTCGATTATCTTTGTCGTCACTATTATGAGTTTAGCGATAGCGGATTGGTTGAATATAAGGTCAAAGATTTATTAGTTGCGATTGCTTTGGGAATGGTGCCAAAAACGAAATGGTCGGGTATGGACGAGGCAAATGGTGGTTATGTCATTGTTAAAAAAGACGGTGATATTGTTTGTTACCACATTTATGACAGAAATCGTTTAAAAAATTATCTGTATCAAAATACAAAATTTGACTCTCCTTCTTCTAGTCGCACTGGCGCTGGTATTGTTAATGTTTCAGATAATCAAGGGTCGATGAAATTGACAATTCAAATACAGTTTACTTGAACATGAAAATCGTTCATTTATTTAACTGGTGAAAGCCAGTTTTTTGTTATAATAAAAGGACGATGATGATATATGACGATAAAAAATTTGAAAATCCCATAGCCACACTGGTTGCTTTTGATAATGCCGATGTGATTGCAGCCTTGTCTGAAATTGAAAAATGGCAGGAGACGCATTATCTGGTCGGCTATATCCGCTATGAAGCTAAGGATGTTTTCCTAGGCAAACAGATAAAGTCTGACAGTCCCCTCCTCTACTTTCAAGTCTTCGAAGACTTTACACCCTACCTCCCGAAAAATGCGCCAGAGATTAGTCTCAGTCCCCAAGCACAGATGACCTATGCTGAATATGCTGACGCCATTACCGAAATTAAGCAAGAACAGCGCAATGGCAACACCTACGAAGTCAACTATACTTATGACTATCAAGTGCCTTATGTTGGCGACGATTTGGTGCTTTATGAACACTTGCTGACCAAGCAGCGCACGCCCTATAATACATTTATCAAAACTGAGTACGATACCCTACTCAGTTTTTCACCTGAACTCTTTTTTGAAATTGAGGATCAGCACATCACGACGCGTCCGATGAAAGGCACGGTCAAACGAGGACAGTCAGCAGCAGAAGATGCCGAGCGTATTGCATTTCTCAAAACAGATGAGAAAAATCGCGCCGAGAATGTTATGATTGTCGACCTTATGCGTAATGATTTGGGTAGAATCGCTGAGAACGGTAGCGTCAAAGTTACCAAATTATTTGAGGTGGAAACACATGCCACCGTCCACCAAATGACCTCGCAAATCGAGGCAGATTTGAAACCAGATACTGATTTATTAGCAATTTTCCAAGCCTTATTCCCTAATGGTTCAATCACAGGTGCTCCGAAAATTTCAACCATGACCATTATTGACCGATTGGAGCAGGGCAGTCGTGATATTTACTGCGGTGCGATTGGTTTTTTAAGTCCAGAAAAGATGACCTTTAGCGTGCCGATTCGCATTTTGCAACGGCAGACAGGTGCAGATGACTTTAAATATCGTGTGGGTGGCGCCATTGTTTGGGATTCAGATACCGCCGATGAATGGTTGGAGACCCAGACGAAAACGGCTTTCTTACAAGATGATTTTCAGTTGATTGAGACCATTCAAGTTGAAAATGGTCAGCTTATTTTTAAAACGGAGCATTTTGAGCGACTGCAAAAATCGGCTGCCTACTATGGGTTTGAGTTCAATCCAGATATGTTGAATCTCCAACCTGAGCAGGACGGTATCCTACGCTTGGTCCTCAGTCGTGATGGGAAGTTTGAGACCAGTTATCGAACGACCAAAGCTTTTAACACCGTTGCTTTATCCTCCATGACCATTGACAGCCGTGCCGATTTTCTGGCGCATAAAACAACCTATCGCCCTTATTTTCAAGCTAAAGACGAGATTTTTCTTAATGAGCGGGGAGAGCTGACTGAAATGTCGCGTGCAAATTTGATTCTTGAGATTGATGGGGAGTGGCTAACACCGCCTTTATCAAGTGGGTTATTACCGGGGATTTACCGTCAGTATTTATTAGATTCCGAGAAGTGTCGTGAACAAGTCCTTTATCAAGCTGACTTAGCTAGAGCAGATAAGATTTTCTGCTGTAACTCAGTTCAGGGTATCAGAGAAGTTGTTTTGTTATAATCTGGAACTATAACAAACGGCTGTTTTTAACAATTTTCCAATTCAAGTAAAGTTTGTTAGAATAGTCTTATGAAAATAACTGACATTTATCGAGAAAAAAATCTTCAGAAGAAATCCGTCATTTCTTTGGAAGTCTTCCCGCCCAAAACTGATGCGGGCATTGAAACCATCTATCAAACTGTGGCTGGCTTGACCCACAAACCAGATTATATTAGTGTGACCTATGGCGCGATGGGCAATGTCGGTCAGGAAAATAAAACGCTAGAGATCGCTGAAAAAATAAAAAAAGAGTACGGCATCGAAACCATGCACCATTTGACATCAATCAACAATAATCCAGAGAAAATCACAGAAATTTTGGCAGAAATTAAGGCTAAGAATGTTCAAAATATTTTAGCCTTGCGCGGAGATATGCCGAAAAATACGGATGTGACAGGCTGTCCAGATATTTATCACTATGCGCATGAACTCATCACGGACATCAAAAAAACGGGCGATTTTGATATTGCAGCCGCCATTTATCCCGAAGGTCATGTTGATAGTCCACTAGATGTTGAGAATATTGAGCACGTCAAACGCAAATATGATGCTGGTGCCAACTTTTTCATCAGCCAGCTATTTTTTGACAATGACAAATTTTTAAGACTTAATGATTATGTCAAAAATTCAGGAATTGAAGCACCGATTGCCGCAGGTATCATGCCAGTCTTGCAAAAATCTCAAGTGGAGCGAATGATTTTCTTCGGCGCTAGCCTGCCAACACGCTTGATAAAAATCATCAATAAATACAAGGACTCGCCAGAAGACTTGCAAAAAGCTGGCATGGACTATGCCTGCAAGCAAATCGATGTTCTCCTAGCTCGTGGTGTTGATGGCGTGCATATCTACACCATGAATAAACCCTTCGTCGCCAATACGATGATGGATCGGTATTTATAGTAAAAAGCGCTTGACTTAATAAAGTTGCGCTTTTTTTGTGTTACAATAATAAATGAAAAATAAATTGGAATGGTATGATTGTGATAGGAAAGAAAAAATTTGCTGCTTACTTTACAGACACTTTTGATGATTTATTTAGTTTAAAAAATGAGGTATCTCTTGCGACAATTTTGAGTGCCCGTCTTTTTCATCGTGGTATTAAACGAGAAACGATTGAATTTTACGAGTTGAAGGGACTAGCAGAAGATGACATTTTACCTTTTAGGGATTTGATGCTTGCGCTTAAAGAGCAGATTGTGAGTCTGGATAGAGCTTTTACAAAGACTAAAGAATTAAGGAAAGTCGAAAGAAATCTGCAAGGCGTTTTTTTCAGCAAAAAAATATTTTAGTATTTAGTTGAAAATCCACAAGATGTAGATGATTTTTCTAAATTTATTTATCAAGATTTGCCAAATCTTAGTTTGTTACTAGAAAATTACATGGCATTTGACTTGTAACGCAATAAAGACAGTAAGGTTACTGCCGGTATGTCAGAGACTTTAACGCTAATTAAGAATATTCAAGATAGTATTCAGGATGACTATCATCAGATATTTATTGAAAATATTAAGCTGTTAAAAGCTGAGATAATCAAGTAAATAAGTAATTAAAAAAGACTTGTGACAGTCTTTTTTATTGGTTTTCTAGTATACATTACATTGCTAATTCAACATTTTAAATTCACCAAAATCTGGTGAATTATCAAGTTTTACGTCTAAATAATCCACACGACCAAAACGTGTCGGAGACTTTCTAATTTCGCTAATAAATTTCTGCATTTTAAGTGTATCATCAGACTGAGCCTCAATGGTGACAGAACCATCTTCTTCATTTTTGACTGTCCCACGGATACCAAGGCTCAGAGCTAATTGATAGGTGGCAAATCGGAAGCCAACACCTTGTACCCTGCCACTCGCATTCATTTTTACTTTGTTCATTTGTTTTACCTCCATTTTTAAAGATAGGTTTACACAAATTATATCAAAATTTGCCGATACTCACGCAGATGAGCTAGATTATGCTAAAATAAAAGTTATGGAAATGATCACATCGAAAGACAATACACGCGTCAAGAATGCGAAGAAACTTTATAAAAAGAAAAATCGCAGCAGCTCTTATTTGATTGAAGGGCAGCATTTATATGAAGAAGCATTGGCATCTGGCGCGGATTTTAAGCAGATTTTTGTGACGGAGAAATTTGCGGATATACCAGATGCGACACTCATATCAGACGAGGTCATGAACTTCTTATCAGACGCTGAAACACCGCAAGGCATTATCACAGAAGTTGGTCTAGAGGCGTCAAGTCTAAAACCTGAGCAGCTGAACAAACTCCTGATTTTGGAAAACATCCAAGATCCGGGAAATGTCGGCACGATGATTAGAACGGCAGATGCTGCGGGTTTTGACGGTGTGATTTTGACAGCGGGTAGCGCCGACATCTACTCGCCTAAAGTCCTGCGCACCATGCAAGGCTCACACTTTCATCTGCCGATTTTTCAGGAAAATGAGGCACAGGCTTTATATCAACGCTTGAAAAGTCAGGGAACGACTGTGATTGCAACCACCTTATCTGAAACATCGGTTGACTATCGAACAGTCAGTCAACCTGAAAAGTTTGCCCTCATCATGGGCAACGAAGGGGCGGGTATCACACCAGAAACATCAGTTACCGCTGATATTTTAGCACACATCGCTATGCCCGGTCAGGCAGAGTCTTTAAATGTTGCTGTTGCTGCAGGTATTATGATTTTCTCCTTGACAGACTAGCATTTTTCTGATATACTTATAAAGTTGAGTTATGCAGCCGCAAGGTAGGGCGTCGTCAACATTTCTAGTGTTACAAAGTAACCAAAGCTGTAAGGCGAACTGGAAATGCACGAACCGGAAACTTGCAAAACAGGCTCTTCAAATCAAATTTTTGAAGGAGACATTCATATGTCACGTTACACAGGTCCATCATGGAAACAATCACGTCGTCTCGGCGTATCACTAACAGGTACTGGTAAAGAAATCGCACGTCGTAACTATGTACCAGGTCAACACGGTCCAAACAACCGTTCAAAACTTTCTGAGTACGGTTTGCAATTGGCTGAAAAACAAAAACTCCGTTTCACTTACGGCGTTTCTGAACGTCAATTCCGTAACTTGTTTGTTCAAGCAACTAAAGCAAAAGAAGGCACACTTGGTTTCAACTTCATGGTTCTTCTTGAACGTCGTCTTGACAACGTTGTTTACCGTCTTGGTTTAGCAACAACACGTCGTCAAGCACGTCAATTCGTTAACCACGGTCATATCTTGGTTAACGGTTCACGTGTTGACATCCCATCATACCGCGTTAACGTTGGTGATGTGATCTCAGTTCGTGAAAAATCAGCTAAAGTACCAGCAATCCTTGAAGCAGTTGAAGGAACACTTGGACGTCCAAGTTTCATCACATTTGACGCTGACAAACTTGAAGGGACATTCGCACGTTTACCAGAACGCGATGAAATCAACCCAGAAATCAACGAATCACTCGTCGTTGAATACTATAACAAACAAATGTAATCGGAGTCGAAAGCCAAAGGCTTTCAGCGAAGCGTCATTTGTTTGTCTGCGAGGATTTGAGAAACGCGCAGCGTTTGAGAAGTTCCGTGAACTTCTCGTTTCGCTTGCGAAACCCAATCCGAGTAGACAAATGTAATTTTAAAAGCTCTAAACCCTTTATTTATAAGGTTTGGAGTTTTTTTGCTTTTAAAACTAGAAAGAAACTAACAAATACCAGAAAACAGTCAACTTCGACTGTTTTTTATACTCTTAGATTAACATTTCCCAAAAATAGCGCTTAAAATTACTTAATTTTTTTGTTATAATAAGACTATTATATTTCAGGAGTTAATCATGTTAAAAAAATACAATTTTATAGATGGAATTAAATCTGCTGTTCCCGTTAGTTTAGGTTACATCAGTATTGGTGCCGCATTTGGTATTGTTGCCATAGCACAAGGTTTTAATATTTGGCAAGTTTTGTGTTTGTCTGTTTTGTTGTATGCTGGGGCGGGGCAATTTATTATTGTCGCCATGTTAGCTACGCAGACACCAGTTTTAATTATCACTTTAACGATATTTCTAGTTAATTTTCGGATGTTTCTGCAAAGTTTAACGGCGACTCAAATTTTTCCGAATCAATCACTCAAATCTGGTATTGCGATGGGGAGCTTAATTACCGATGAATCTTTTGGTGTTTTGGTTTTAGAACATGCGAAAAGCACACCGATTACAGCCATCTGGATGCAAGGTGTGAATGTCATGAGTTATCTGACGTGGATCTTATCGACAGTCATTGGTGCAGCTGTTGGTAATTTGATTTCTAATCCTGAAAAATTTGGGATAGACTATGCCTTGGTTGCGATGTTTATCGGTTTACTCGTGCTGACCTTAGATTCTATGCTTAAAAATGATAGATTAGGAGTTGTTTTGACAGTGCTGATAAGTACGATTTTGATTTATTATTTAGCAGGAATTTTTGCATCAAGTTATATTGCCATTTTGATTGCAACAATTACTGGTGCCATGATCGGAGCCATGATGATAAAACCTAAAAATGATACGAAAGCAGAGGTGGCGTGATGTATTTTTACCTGTCCTTATTGTTTTCTGTCCTAGTCACTTGGTTGCCGAGGGTTACCCCATTTCCTCTAGCCAAAATCATCAAATTTCCGGCATTTTTTAAACGTTTTCTTAATTACTTGTCGTTATCTATGATGACAAGTTTATTAGTATCGGAGTTATTGATACTACACAAGCATGCTTTACCAAGTCTTGATGGTCTAAAGTTTCTAGCGATGATTCCCGCTATTATCGTTGGTTATTGGCGAAAATCGCTGATGTTAGCTGTTTTGACGGGTGTCGTTGCCATGGCACTCTTACGTATGCTGTTTTAAAGTTACCATCGGGTAACTTTTTTTGTATGATGCGATATTTTATTATGAAAATAAGTCTAAAGCCCCATGAAAGTTTTCTGGAAAAATCTTATACTAAGAACAATACAAAAATATTATGGCAACATAGAAAGGTCACTAACATGACAATTTTAGCACTAAAAAATATCAAGAAATCTTATTATCTGGGAAAAGAAGAATTTCCTGTCTTGAAAGGCTTGAATCTCAGCTTTGATAAAGGAGACTTCATCTCGATTCTCGGTGAATCTGGAGGCGGGAAATCGACCTTGATGAACATTATCGGTGGTCTTGACCGTAAGTATGATGGAGAAGTCATTGTCAATGGCACCAAACAAGCGGATAAAAAAGAAAAATCAATGGATGAGTATCGTCGAGATACAGTTGGTTTCATCTTTCAATCCTTTAATTTGGTCACCTATCTCAGTGTCTTAGACAATGTCCTAATTTCTTTAAAAATGACCAATCTGTCGCATAAAGCACAAATCAAGAAAGCTGAAGACCTGCTCAAACAAGTTGGCTTACTCGAACATAAAAAGAAAAACCCCAACCAATTATCGGGTGGTCAAAAACAACGTGTTGCCATTGCCCGCGCACTTGCTAATGATCCTGATATCATTATCGCAGATGAGCCAACAGGTGCACTGGATTCACAAAATACTAGTGATGTCCTTGGTATCTTGTCTGATATTGCCAAAAGCGGTAAGACCGTTATTGTCGTAACACACTCGCAAGAAGTGGCAGACCACGGGACACGGATCGTTCATCTGGCGGATGGTCAAGTCACTTCGGATGAGCGGATTAAACCACCTTATGAGACTGTCGAAAAAGCCCGTGACTTTAAGACAAAAACACTTTCTTTCGGGGCGAAGGCACGTATCGCTTGGCAGCATTTCATCAATAATTGGAAACAAAATCTGATGATTATGATTGGCGTAGCTATCGGTCTCTTTTCAGTCATGTTCTTCCTTGGTTTGGGCGATGGTGCTAAGGGCTATATGAATAAAATGGTCACTGATTTGGCTAATCCAAATGTGCCCATGGTTATGAAGCGTGTGAGCTCAGATGAGAACAAGAAAAATGAAGAAGCCTATATGGAAACGATGCGCCTCATGACACAAAATTCGGCGAAAACGGCGATTTCTGATACCCTGCTCAATCAGGTTAAAAAGTTAAATCATGTGAAGCAAGTCGAAAAAGGTTTTGATGTGACACCAGTTGATTTGACAGTCAGTCTTGGCGAGACGAAAGAACCTTTCGCTGGCATTCAAACTTGGACAAGTGTCAATACCGATAGCTCCCTCTTGGCAGGTAAAAAACCAAGTGAAGGTGAAGTGGTTGTTCCAGATACTTTTGCTAAAAAATGGCATAAAACAAATTGGAAAAAGATTGTCGGAAAAAACCTACATCTCGAGTATCAAATGTTTAACAAAGAAGGCGTACCTGTCACCATTACCCAAGATGTGAAAATATCAGGCATTACCAAAGGAAATCTGGCGCAGAGTCCGCTGATGATGAACTTTAAAACATTGCAAAAAGCGTTTGTGGCCAATAACATCGTGAGTGAGCCTAATTTTATCGTGCCAACGGTTGATGATAGTCACAATGTCAAATCTGTCGTAAGCAAAATTCAAGACTTGAAAACTGACGGCAAGAAGGACTTCGTGACTTTCTCACTTGATACCGTTTTGAAACCGATTAATGATATCACATCCATTGTGACCATCGTGCTTGCTTTAGTCGCAGGAATTTCACTGCTCGTGAGCTTGATGATGATTATCGCAACGACTTACATGTCAGTTGCGGAACGGACGAAGGAAATCGGTATCCTGCGCGCTTTAGGTGCAAGAAAAGGGGACATTCGCCTGCTCTTTGTCATCGAGACTGTGATTTTAGGTCTCGCCTCTGCTATTTTGGGAATTACTGTTGCCTTTCTCGGGGAAGTTGCGGTCAACTCAGGTGTCAGTGGCTTGCTTGATAAATTTCATATCATCCAAATTTCAACGGGTGCCGTGATTGGTAGTGTCGTCATCGCCATCATCATTGCCCTATTTGCAAGCCTCATGCCAGCAGGTAAAGCTGCTAGATTGAACCCGATTGAAGCTTTGTCAAATGACTAGGCTATCTGAAAGATTCGAAAGAATCTTTTTTGCTACCGATGTCCCAATTGGTTGTTAGATTTCTATGCGCCCATGATATAATATTAGCATGATACGATATAAAGCAAGAATTGCATATGACGGTACAGAGTTTGCCGGATTTCAAATACAAAATAACGGTCGAACCGTTCAAGAAGAACTTGAACGTGTTTTGGCGAAATTAAATTCAGGTCAGTCCGTTAAACTACATGGTTCTGGTCGCACAGACAGTGGCGTTCACGCACTAGCTCAAATCATCCATTTTGATTTACCACAAGCGCGTGACGCTGAAAAATTGCGCTTTGCCCTAGATACCCAAACGCCTGATGATATTGACGTTCTAGCGCTTGAGCTGGTCGCAGACGACTTCCACTCGCGATTTAAGCCCCACAGTAAAACCTATCAATACCGTCTGACCACCTCTCGTGCCAACAATCCTTTAACCCGACGTTTTAGCTACCATTTTCCGAAAATCGTCGCTTTTGATAACATGGTTGCAGCAGCGCAGTTATTGGTTGGCACGCATGATTTTACAGGTTTTACAGCCTCTGGCACTACGGTCGAAGACAAGGTTCGGACGATTACACAGGCAGATGTAGTGAGAAGTGGGACAGATGAAATTATCTTCATTTTTTCTGGCAATGGTTTTTTATATAAGCAGGTCAGAAATATGGTCGGTACCTTGGTAAAAATTGGTGCTGGCAAGTGGCCAGTTGCGCGAGTATCTGAAATTTTAGCGGCACAAAATCGTGATTTAGCAGGTCCGACAGCACCTGCTCATGGTTTATGTCTTATGGAGGTACGTTATAATGAAGATGAAGTCAACGCCTAAAGTTTTAACGATTTCAGGTTCGGATATTTTATCTGGCGGTGGCTTTCAGGCTGACTTAGCGACTTATTCTCAGTATGGGATTTATGGTTTTGTTGCCGTGACGTCGATTGTGACAGTAGCTGAGCATGCGTCTGGCTTTGATATTTTTCCAACGGATCTTGAAATTTTCAAGCGGCAATTGGATAGTCTAAATGATGTTGTTTTCGATGCGATTAAGATAGGTCTGTTGCCATCAATAGAGATTGCCGAGCTAACCTTGCGTTTTATTCAACACCATCAAGATGTCTCCGTCATTCTCGACCCGGTTCTTGTTTTTAAAGAAAATGAAGATGAGGAGATGTCGCTGATGACGGCGAAAATGCTTGAGTTTTTACCCTATGTGACGGTAATGACACCGAATCTGAAGGAGGCTGAGATGTTGTCTGGATTGTCGATTACGACTGTTTCAGATATGAAAGCTGCTGCGACGGTTTTGTCTGGTCTGGGGAGTCGCCATACGGTGATTAAGGGTGGCAGTCGTTTGGATAAGCATTTTGCGCGTGATTTATATGATGATGGTGTCATTTCTCGGGAATTTGTTAAGCCAATTGTTGCGCGAAATAATAATGGTGCAGGTTGTACGTTTGCGTCGGCTATTGCGATCCATGTAGCGCGAGGGGAAACAGTGCTAACAGCTGTCGAACAAAGTAAGGAATTTGTCTATCAGGCGATTCTTAACGCAAATGAATATGGGGTGTTTCAACGATTGCCTCATGAGTGAGAGTGTTTTAATGTATTTAGAGTGTGATAGTGGGGTAAACAAATGGATTTAGAAAAATTGCAAGCGCAAACAGAAATCTTGATTGAGGATGTCATTAAGCAGGCAGACCTCAAAAAAGGTCAGGTATTTGTTTTGGGTCTATCATCAAGTGAAGTTAATGGAGGCTTGATTGGGCATCATTCATCAGCTGAAATTGGGCAAGTTGTGGTTAAATCAATTTATGATAAACTCACGGCTATTGGCGTGTATTTAGCAGTTCAAGGCTGCGAACATCTCAATCGTGCTTTGTTGGTCGAGCGAGATTTAGCAGAGCAAAAAGATTTGGAAATCGTTTCCGTTGTGCCGCAGCTCAATGCCGGAGGCAGTGGTCAAGTCGCAGCTTATGCTTTATTTAATGACCCGGTGGAAGTTGAGTCTATCACAGCGCAAGCTGGTCTTGATATTGGTGATACAGCGATTGGGATGCATGTGAAACATGTGCAGATTCCTTTTCGTCCTATCTTGCGCGAATTAGGGGGGGCTCACGTGACCGCACTTAAAAGTCGACCTAAACTGATTGGTGGGCCACGTGCCAGCTATGATACAGTTGATACGTTTAGACAAGGTTAGTCTGATTAAAAGACAAATAAGGTGAGGAAAAAAATGACGATTGAAGAGGCTTGTTTGAAGCTTGCGAAATATGCTTTCCATAAAAATCCAACTGGCGGAGACCGCGCTTTTTACAAATTACTAGAGCAGTCGACTCTACATACACATACTGAAAACGGTAAATTGACGAGTATGATTGTTGATACCCACTTTCAGGTTAACTTCCAAGGTCAATCAGTACCAATGGCAGGAATTGGTTACGTTGCAAGTTATCCTGAGTTCCGTGGCAATGGTGCAGCAAGTCAGCTCATGACTGAAATTTTACAAGAGAATTATCAGAAGGAAACACTATTTTCTTATCTCGCACCTTTTTCTTACAGTTTTTACAGTAAATTTGGTTATAGTTATGTCTTCAACCAAAAACATTATGAGATTGATGCAGCTGATTTTCCGTTGGGAGAAAAAACACATTTAACGGTTAAACGCACAGATTTTGTGACAGCTCAAGAAGATTTGGCATATGTTCACGAGCAAGCAGTTGGCAATGGTAGCTTGACTCGAGGTGAGTTCGAATGGTCTTACTATTTTGACTATAAAAAACAACCACATTTTGCTGTATTTTATGACCAAGCAGAACCCAGAGGCTACGTCGTTTATGTTTTTAATGGCATGGATTTCATTATCCACGAACTGATAACGCTTGATGTTCAAGCCAAAAATACAGCCTATCGTTTTATTGCCAGTCATGCAGGTGCTTTTGATCAATTTATCTACACTGCACCTTCAAATGTTACATTAGAACAGGATATGCTTGAACCGAGTCGTGCACAAATGAGTCTACGAGCAGATATGATGGCTCGAATTGTAAATTTGAAAGCATATTTAGAACAATTTCCAGTCAATGCAGACAAGCAATTTACGATTATTGATGATATATTACCAGAAAATAACATGACATTTGGCACTGGCCAACCTGTCATAATGACGATAGGTGAGTTTACCAAATTTGTCATGAAAGATGTAATTTTACGTGAATATTTTTGACTCGTTTTCATAGATAAGTGATAGCGCCAAATTAAAATAAAGGAGTAGTACCTCGTAATGACCGATTTAAAGACAGGATTGACCCAAGCTCAAGTTGAAGCGCATCTATTAAAAGGTGAGGTCAATATCGCAACTACTTCTGCTAGTAGAACGACCAAAGAAATCATTCTTCATAATACATTGACCTTGTTCAATTTCCTGAACTTGCTGCTATTCTGCATGGTCTTGTTTACAGGCTCACTTAAAAATCTACTGTTTATTTTGTCTGTCGTATTTAATACAGGGATAGGTATTTATCAGGAGATTAAAGCCAAGAAAACAATTGAGAGTCTCTCTATTTTAAAACAAGCTAAGGTTCGTGTTTTACGTGACGGGATTGAAACACAAGTCAACAAAGAAGATATCGTACTGGATGATATTCTTTTCTTAACAAAAGGAATGCAAGTACCCGTCGACGTCAGATGCTTAGAAGATGGACTTGTCGTGGATGAGTCATTGATTACCGGTGAGTCAGAATTCATCAAAAAGCATATCGGTGATGAGATTTATTCTGGTAGTCTTGTCATGCAAGGTAATACTAAAGTACAAGTTATTTCTGTTGGTGATAACACTTACGTCAGCAAGCTAACTGTTGAAGCAAAAGCATTTGCTATGACGAAATCACAGATTCAAAAGAACATAGACCGTATTTTGAAATGGATTACGATTATTATTTTTCCTGCGACAATTGCTGTCTTTCTTGACCAATACAATTTCTTGGAGATTATTGGTACAAACGCTGTCATTTTGAAGGCTGTTGCTGCTATGATAGGTATCATGCCCGAAGGTCTTGTACTTTTAACTAGCGTCGCATTGGCTGCCGGTGTTTTAAAGCTCTCCACACTTGGTACTTTAACTCAAGAGTTACCTGCTATTGAGACCTTGGCGCGAGTAGATACCATTTGTTTGGATAAAACAGGGACTATTACCGAAGGTAAGATGAGTGTGGAAAATGTTCTTTATTACGGTGACAATCAGTCAGAGATTGATGATATTATCGCTTTTATTGTAAGTCGTGATGCAGAACAAAATATGTCTACAATTGCTTTACAGTCTAAATTTCAAAGCTCACAAAAAAATTATGACATGGTAGAATATTTGCCGTTTTCATCAGAGTTAAAATTACAAGCTATGGAGATTGAAGGTCAGGGAACCTATCTTTTAGGGGCTTTTGATATGATTGTACCGGAGTTACCGATAGCAGTGACGGCAGAGATTGACCAGTATTTAAAATCAGGGCACCGAATTATTGGCTTGGCACACAGTCAGGGTCATCTCACTGATAAAGAAGTACCTCAAGATGCGTCCTTGCTTGCCCTTATTCTGATAAGGGATGCCGTCAAGGAAGATGCGCGTGATATCATTGCTTATTTTAAATCACAAGATGTTGAGGTTAAAATTATCTCTGGTGATTATCCGGATACCGTTGCTGCCATTGCAAAAGATGTTGGCGTGACAGGTAAGGCGATTATTTCTGCGGATATTCCTGAAGATATGGCGACCTTGCAAGAAGTTGTTAAAGAGACTAGTATTTTTGGTCGTGTGACACCACCTCAAAAACGTAACATCATTCAGGCGCTACAAAAAAACGGTCATACGACTTGCATGGTTGGTGATGGCATTAATGACATTTTAGCGCTCAAACAATCAGACTGCGCCATTGCATTCGGCTCAGGTAGTGAGGCAACAAAAGCAGTTGCCAAATTTGTCTTGTTGGAAAATGATTTTTCAACGCTGCCGAATGTTGTCAAAGAAGGTCGGAAAGTGATTAATAATATCAATACAGTCGCAAGTTTGCATGTTGTTCGTGTGATTTATTCGACGATTTTGGTTTTTGCTTTCTTCCTCTTTAAAATCTTATTTCCGCTTGACCCAGTTAATTTGACTCTAGTAGGTATTTTAACGATTGGTGTACCGACCTTTTTACTTGTTTTTGAGAAGAATGAGGCTAAGGCAAAGGATAACTTCTTTAGAAATATTTTTCTGAATGCCCTACCTTGTGGCATTGTACTTGCCTTGACAATCTTTACTTTAGGGGCATTAGTTAAAGGAGAGATTTCCATAGAAGATGTAGGAGGTAGGGTACTACACTATCAACATTACGCACAGTCAGAAGTTTTGGATATGGCAATGAAAACAACGATTACGCAAGTGGTCGGTGGTGTTCAACTTTTCTTGATGTTTCTATTATGTCGACCACTAACACGATTTAGATTAGGTGTGCTGCTCTTGTCGCTTGTTACTTTTGTTGCAAGTTACTTTATTGCGCCACTTATATCACTTTTTGGTCTATCTCCTGTAGAACTCTTTTGGCCACCGGTATGGTCTGACTTCTTCTCTATTATCATTGTGTTCATTGACATTGTTGCGATACTTATCATTCGACTTATCTTATTGAAAACAGTCTTAAAAGAGAAACCAAAAGAGAATACGACTTTGTAAGTCTTGTTAGCACAATTTTCTGATAATTTGGTATACTAGACAGGAGTACAGTTATCACAAAATTTAGTCTAGTGGTAATAAGTCAAGTAAGACTTGTAAATTTATTTTACAAGATTTATGAAACTAAGGTACACTAAATAAGCCTACGAAAAATTCATTTTTTCGCAAGTGCTATCAAGGACTTGTGCTCAA
>NZ_BAAGGP010000036.1:0-26085 GCF_054658615.1 Pseudolactococcus yaeyamensis | reverse complement strand
TACCAAAACTTCACTAACTTGTCAACACTTTTTTGAAAAGTTTTTTTATTTCTTTCCAATCATTCGTGACCTCGTTTTGAGTACTTTATTATACTATCAAATCTACTGGTTCATGTCAACTACTTTTTGAAAATAATTGTGTTTTTATTTTTAATGTTTAAAACGTAAGATGCGACTAATTCCTGTTCATCTTTTTCCTTTTCATACTGGCGTCAATAATAAAGCACCCTAAACAGCTTTAGTCAGTCATTTAAGGTGCTTTAGTGATTAGAAATTTCAGACCAATAAGTTATACAAACTTTCCTGACCTTTTAAATCAATAAATTTATTGTCAAAAGCTGCTAGACGTTTGATAAGCTGAGCCTGATCTTGTTTATTTGATAGCAAAATGCCGATTAAAACAGGCCCTGTCCCTTTATTGGCTCGTTTGATATACTCAAAACGCGTGATATCATCGTGAGGACCTAGAACATCATTGACAAATTCTCTTAGGGCGCCTGGTCTTTGCGGGAAATTCACGACAAAATAATGTTTGAGGCCTTCATAAATCAAACTTTTTTCTTCAATTTCCTGCATTCGATTGATATCGTTATTGCCACCAGAAATGATACAAACAATTGTCTGACCTTTTATCTCATCTTTGATTAATTCTAACGCTGCAACACTAGTTGCACCTGCTGGTTCCACAACAATCCCCTGTTTGGAATAGAGATCTAAAATCGTACTCGATATTAATCCTTCATCCGTATGCACAAGCTCATCGACATTTTCCTTGGCGATTTGATAGGTTAATTGCCCCACTTTTTGGACGGCAATGCCATCTGCAAATTTATCAATCATCTCAAGTTTAACGGGTTCACCTTGATCAAATGCAGCTTGCATCGACCGAGCACCTGAGGCTTCAACGCCGATGACTTTGGTCTCTGGACTCGCATATTTACTATAAACAGAGATACCTGAAATCAGGCCACCACCACCGACTGCAGCCAAAAGACTATCAATTTTGAGACCATCTTGTTTTGCCGTTTCAAAAATTTCAACAGCAACAGTGCCTTGACCCGAAATCACATCAGGATTATCGAAAGGATCGATGAATGTTTTATTTTCACGGTGCGCATAGTTGATAGCTGCTGTCGCAGATTCATCAAAAGTATCACCAACAAGTGCAATTTCTGCATAATCTCCGCCAAAAAATTTTACTTGCGTAATTTTTTGTTGTGGTGTGGTTGTCGGCATGAAAATTGTTGCAGGGATTTTCAATTCTTGACAGGTATAAGCGACGCCTTGCGCATGATTTCCCGCACTGGCACAAACAACACCACATTTTAATTTATCTTGAGGTAAATTATGAATTGCATAATAAGCTCCTCGCAACTTAAATGACCGTACTTTCTGGACATTTTCTTGCTTGAGATAAATATTTGCATCATATTTTTCAGATAAATAGCTATCTCGTCTCATCGGTGTTTGAATGACAACATCTTTCAATACATCGTTAGCAGCCAATACATCTTTGTAAGTTACCATAAAATTAGATTCCTTCATTTTTTCAAACAAATCAAAAAGAAAAGCTGAGACCAAGCTCAGCTTTCTTCCAAGTTAAAAACGATAGACAGTTTTGTCTGTATTTTTGGCTTAGTTATAGATTTTGAAAGCTGCATCATCATTTGCTTGCGTAAACGGCATCGCCTTACGTAATTCAGCACCAACTTTTTCAATTTCAAGGTCTGCTGCAGCAGCACGAAAAGCTTTCATTTTCGGATTACCAGCTTTGTAGTCTTCTACAAAATCTTTGGCAAAAGCACCTGTCTGAATATCGTTGAGGACTTTTTTCATATTAGCTTTAACTTCAGCTGTGATGATTTGTGGCCCAGCAATGTAATCACCATATTCTGCTGTATTTGAAATAGATTGACGCATTTTCTTGAAACCACCCTCATACAAAAGGTCAACGATGAGTTTCAATTCATGTAACACTTCAAAATAAGCCAATTCTGGTGCGTAGCCTGCTTCTGTCAAGGTTTCAAAACCTGCTTCAATCAAGGCAGTTGTCCCACCACAAAGTACCGCCTGTTCACCGAACAAGTCTTCTTCAGTTTCTTCTTTAAAGCTCGTTTCAAGCATACCGACACGGGCACCACCTGCTGCACGACCCCAATCCATAGCGATATCACGCGCATTTCCCGTCGCATCTTGATAAACTGCAAAGAGTGCTGGTACACCAAACCCTTCCGTATAAGTACGACGTACTAAGTGACCCGGTCCTTTAGGGGCAAGCATGAACACGTCAACTGTTTCTGGTGCTTTGATATAACCAAAATGAATATTAAAGCCATGACCAAAACCGAGTGCTGCACCATCTTTCAGATTCGGTGCAATGTCTTTCGTATAAAGATCAGCTTGGATTTCATCTGGTGCCAAAATCATAATCACATCAGACTTGGCAACGGCTTCTGCCACTGAATAAACATCAAAACCCTCTTCTTTAGCAGCATCAAATGATTTACCCGCACGCACACCAATGATAACATTCTCCCCTGAGTCACGCAAGTTTTGGGCATGTGCATGGCCTTGCGAGCCGTAGCCAATTACTGCAATTTGTTTACCAGCAAGCGCTGGTGTTTTTACATCGTTTTCATAATACATCGTTACTGCCATCGTTTAAAATCTCCTATAAGCTTTTTTGTGTCTATCTTTTTATGAACATTGGTAATTATCTGTCAATTAGCAAAAGATAGAAAATTCAATCATTTTTTAAATATGATACAATCTTACGATTTTTCAGACAATTTGTCAAGGATAAATATGAGAATTTACCCATGACCGTCTTTTAATCTCGTGTAAAACCTGTGACGCCAGTTCTAGCAATGTTTTTGATGCCGTAAGGTTTAACCACTCTTAGCAGTGCTTCGATTTTATCGTAGCCACCGGTTAATTGGATGGTCACCGTTTTCGGTGCAACATCAACCACGCTTGCGCGGAAAGGTTGAATCATGGCGAATAATTCTGCTCGAATATTAGCTGGTGCTGATACCTTAACCAGAATCACTTCTCGTTCAATATGGGGCACATCTGTAATATCACGCACACGCAAAACATCAACTTGACGATTGAGTTGCTTGATGATTTGTTCGACCTCATCGATACTTTCAACATCAATGATAATCGTTATTCTTGAAATATGTGGCACATCCGTATGTCCAACAGAAATACTTTCAATATTGACTTGACGACGTGATAAAACACCTGTAAAACGGTTGAGAACACCTGTTGAGTTATTGAGTTTGGCCGTTAACATTCTACGCATTGAATTTCACCCCCAACATTTCGTCATTGTGCCAACCTGCTGGCACCATCGGATAGACTTGTTCTTCTTGAGAAATACCAATTTCCAGAACCATTGGCACAGCTTCTGTGATAACTTTTAAATCTTCGGCAATCGTTTTAGGATTTAAAAACTTGTCGTGCTTGAGCCCATAAGCCTCTGCTAATAATTGGAAATCTGGTTCTAAATCAAAAACGGATTGACTGCGGCGTTCTTCATAAAACTTTTCTTGCCACTGACGCACCATTCCCAGTGAGTGATTATTAAAGAGCACAACTTTGATTGGCACATGATAACCATTTAAAATTGCTAATTCTTGGTTGGTCATTTGGAAACCACCATCGCCAACAAAAACAATGACTTCCTTATCTGGATTGGCTAATTTCGCCCCAATGGCTGCCGGAATACCAAAGCCCATAGTGCCAAGTCCACCACTCGTAATGAGTTGCCTATTGCTCTTATACGGGTACCATTGTGCTGCCCACATTTGATGTTGCCCAACATCGGTCACTATAATCGCATTACCGTTTGTTATTTCACCGATTAGCTTGATAACTTCCTGTGGTTTGTTATAGCCATCCTCAGGTTCATAACTGTATGGCGCTTTTTGCGCATTGTCCTGAACTTGTTCAAGCCATTTTGAAAAATTAGTCTCAGGTGCTTTAATCTCAAGCAAGATTTCCAAAGCACGCTTGGCATCTCCTACAACTGGTAAATGCGTTTTGACAATTTTGCCAATCTCTGCTGGGTCAATATCGATATGTGCTACCGTCGCCTCCTTCAAAAACAAGGAAGGATTTGAGGCCAGTCGATCATCGAATCTACTCCCAAAATTAATGAGGTAGTCAGTTTCAGCCAATGCCATATTGGCAGCGTAAGACCCATGCATTCCTCCCATACCTAAAAATAAAGGATTTTCAACTGGTATCGCGCCTAATCCAAGTAGACTAGAAACGACTGGAATTTGATATTTTTCAGCAAATTGGGCTAGAGCAAGATTAGCATCTGAATAATTCACACCACCACCCACTAAAATTAATGGTCGTTTTTTCTTAGCTAAAATCTCAATAATTTTTTTCAATTGCTTGGCATTTGGCTCAACAGTCGGGTTATAGGATGGTAAGTCAATCGTCATATCATTAATATAATCAACTTCTTGAGCTGCGACATCTTTAGGCAAATCAATGACAACTGGACCAGGACGTCCTGTCGTCGCAATGTGAACCGCCTCCGTAATCACGCGAGGAATATCTTGTGTTTCACGAATCTGATAGTTATATTTGGTAATTGGCATGGTAACACCAATAATATCAGCTTCCTGAAAAGCATCCTTACCAATACATGGCGTTGCCACTTGACCAGTAAAAACTAGCATTGGTACTGAATCTGCATTAGCATCCGCAATACCTGTAATCGCGTTCGTTGCCCCAGGGCCTGATGTGACCAAAGCAACACCTAATTTACCTGATGATTTAGCATAGCCTTCTGCTTCGTGTGTTGCCCCTTGTTCATGGCGAGCAAGAATATGCTGAATCCCTTCATAATCATAAATGGCATCATAGAGCGGTAAAACTGCGCCACCTGGATAGCCAAAAATAGTGTCAACCCCCAAATCTTTGAGGGTATCAAGGACGAGTTGCGAACCACTTTTTGGTGCTTCAAGTTTTATTTGTTTCAATATTAGCTCCCCCTTCAAGGATTTTCATATTTCGAAATTTCTGAAAATTATGAATTATGTTTAGATTTTAACACTTTTACAGTCTTTTTTCAAGTCATTTCGATATAATTTAATCATGACTCCTCTAACAATTATCACTCCTTGCTTTATCAACGAAACAGACATTTCAACTCCCTTTAGAAACCTCCAAAAACACGCTCCGCCTCCCGAACAAAACTTTAGGCAACTAAAAACAAGCAACTCAACAGTTACTTGTTTTAAATTGGAAAATAGTTCCGCCACATGATTTGACAAAAAAATGATTAATTGAACTCTTCAAAAGCTATTTACCGCTGTTTCAGTAATAATGCTTGAATTTGTTCTGGTGTCAATAAAACCGCCCCTGTATTAGCAGAAGTTGTCAAGGCTGTATAGCGTGCCAACCAGCCAGATTTGACTTTAGGTTCAAACTTCGGTACATCTGCCTTGCGCGCTGCCAATTCTTCGTCAGAAACGCCAAGATTAAGGGTTCGATTTGGCAAGTCAATGACAATTTCATCGCCATCTTTAATTCGACCAATGGCGCCACCTGCTGCTGCCTCAGGCGAAACATGTCCAATAGCAATACCACGCGTCGCACCAGAAAACCGTCCATCCGTAATCAACGCAACATCTTTACCAAGACCACGACCGACAATTTTAGAGGTAGGCTCTAGCATTTCAGGCATGCCTGGACCACCTTTAGGACCTTCATAACGAATCACGACAACATGACCTGCCTTAACTGTTCCGTCATCAATAGCAGCCACAGCTTCATCATGGCTATCAAAACAGATAGCTTTACCAGTAAAGACTGTGACAGATGGTTCAACACCACCCACTTTGATAACGGAACCATCCTGTGCAATATTGCCATAAAGTACAGATAGACCGCCTGTTTTAGAATAAGGGTTGGACAGAGGATGAATCACAGCTTCGTTAAGAATTTCTGCGTCAGCAACATTTTCTTTGAGCGTTTTCCCTGTTACCGTGATGCGCTCGCCTTTGATTGCCCCACATTTGATGAGTTGATTAATAATCGCAGAAACACCGCCAGCCTCATGAACATCATGCATTGAGTAAGTAGAAGACGGTGCAATTTTTGAGAGATAGGGTGTTTTCTTAGCAATTTCGTTAATTTCAGCAAGATTATAGTCAATTCCCGCTTCATTAGCAATGGCAAGCGTATGTAACACAGTATTTGTTGAGCCACCCATCGCCATGTCGAGTGCAAAGGCATCATCAATCGTTTCTTTGGTAACAATATCACGCGGTTTGATTTGTTTTTTTACCAATGTCATCAGATGCTGTGCTGCTTGTTTAACAAGTTCACGGCGTTTGTCTGAGGTCGCAAGAATTGTCCCATTGCCAGGCAAAGCGAGTCCCAGAACTTCCATCAATGAATTCATCGAGTTAGCTGTAAACATCCCCGCACAAGAACCACAAGTCGGACAAGCATTTTTTTCAAGAAAATCCAACTCTTCTGATGACATTTGACCGTTTTCGTAAGTGCCGACTGCTTCAAAAAGGCTTGATAGAGTCGCTTGATGTCCAGACATATCAAGACCAGCTTTCATGGGGCCACCTGAACAGAAAACTGACGGCACATTCGTCCGCAGACTCGCCAAAATCATACCCGGTGTGATTTTATCACAGTTCGGAATATAGAAAACGCCATCAAACCAATGAGCATTAATGACTGTTTCAGCAGAATCAGCAATCAACTCACGACTTGGCAAACTGTAACGCATGCCAATATGCCCCATGGCAATCCCATCATCCACACCAATGGTATTAAATTCAAAAGGAATACCACCCGCTTCCCGAATCGCTTCTTTTGCTATATCTGCTAACTCACGTAAATGCACATGTCCAGGCACAATATCAATATAAGAGTTGCAAATGGCAATAAACGGCTTTTGCATATCTCGGCTCGATTTCACTTGTCCAGTCGCATATAATAACCCACGAGCAGGCGCCTTATCTACACCGACTTTAATCATATCACTACGCATCATTTTTCCTCTTTTCAAATCAATCTGTATCTATTATTTTAACACATTAAAATATTTCGTCAAGTAATTGTCTGAAAATTTCGTTAAATAAAAACGAACCTCATGGTTTGACTAGATTTCCAACTCATCAGATTTTATATTATTTCCGGAAATAATAGTTTAATCAAACTTTCAGTCACACGGCGTGATTTGCCAATTGCAGGAAATAGATGCATTTGCATCATCGGATTTTGATTCGCTTCAATAACAAAATATGGCCCTTTTTGACTGGCGTCTGGAATGATAATATCAACTCCAGTAATCGTCACGTCCAATGCGTGTGCAACTTTAACAGCGATTGCCTTATAATAGTCACTGACTTGTTCAGTCCGATCGATTGAATCACCACCAGTTGAAACATTTGAGTTCTCTCTTAGAAAAACACGTTCTTGTGCTTTGGGAACTGATTGCACATCAAAACCTTGTAAACTGAGTGTCAATCTCTCAACATCTCCCAATTTAATTTTTTCAAGTGGTGTTCTGTGATGCTCTCCCCGCCTAATATCTGTATTCTTTATCGCCACCAATTGTTGGATACTGTGAACGCCGTCTCCAACGACATTCGCTGGAAAGCGTTCTAATACCGCTAACACTTCTCCATTTTGCACATAAAATCGAAATTCTGTCCCATGGACATAGGTCTCAACGATAATTGCATCATCATTTTCAAAAGCAATTTTCACCGCTTCTTCATAGTCTGCTTGTGTCGTCGTTTCTTTAAAAATACTGATGCCGATGCCGTAATTGGTAGACTTGGGTTTGACTACAAAGGCCGAAGGTAACTGGTCAAAATGGCGCAAGGCAT
The DNA here is from genome assembly GCF_054658615.1 of Pseudolactococcus yaeyamensis. Classification (NCBI taxonomy): domain Bacteria; kingdom Bacillati; phylum Bacillota; class Bacilli; order Lactobacillales; family Streptococcaceae; genus Pseudolactococcus; species Pseudolactococcus yaeyamensis. The sequence goes on along the minus strand of NZ_BAAGGP010000036.1, from coordinate 18,205 downwards.
CGTTAAGGTCATGAAACTCAAAGCCAGACGGCACTTGAATGCCCGCAGTATTTAAAATAGCTTTAGTAACGATTTTGTTTTCCATTAAAGCGTGAGATAGGGCGCTGTCAAAATGCGTAATATTGCCTTCTTTGATGTACTCTGTATGCGAACCATAGGTCAATTTTAAGATTTGCTCAACTTCATCAAGGACTTGAAATTGAATGCCATATTTGATGGCATCAGCAATTAAATTTTGAGTTGATAATTCCAAATTTTCGTAACCCGGGAGTTGAAAGTCATTGGCAGGCGCCTGAACATACTGGATATCAATACCGTGACGACTGAGGACAGCTAAAATGGCGGATAGGTCCCGATTGGTATGATAGGTAATCGTAAGCAAATCACCATTGATGTACCAGTAAGCATTCTGCGTATTGAGCTTGTTGGGTGAGGTAGCCCTTGATATCTTAAATGTCTTTTCCATCTGCAAAAATCTCCGATATTTCTGATAATGTTTTGCCGGATTCAAGCAAGTGCAATGCTTTAACGGCCGGATTCTCTTTTCTTTCAATTCGTTGATAGAGCGCTGTTAAATACTTTTCTTCACCAAATCCACGTTTTTCAAGGCCTGCTGCTGCGAGATTTACTAAATCTTCTGCAAAACTTGCAACATCCTCTATTTCCTCGGATGATAAGTTTTGCGCTGAAAACCTGCGACGAAGTTGTGGATAATCTCGACCATAATCTTCGTAAAAAGAATGGCTTGCGATTAATGTCTCAAAAGCTGCTAACTCCTGCATCAATCCTAAATGGAAAGCTGCAACAGTAAATGAAGTAGCAATAGGCTGGGCGCAAGTACTTCGAAACTCAACTGTTCCGCGTGTCGTGAGATTCTGATACTGATAACTCCGATGTTCTTTAAAATCATACGGACTTGGCGTTAAGACGATTTCATTGCCGAATAAATCAAAGGCTGGAATTTCATCGTGATTGAAGTAGTCCATCGCTTGAATCGGTTCAAAATAATAGGTACTCTCCTCAGAAGTGCGTGTGAACAAAGCAGTTTGCATTAGATAATCAAGAAAGGCTTCCGAATCGGCAAAAGCTTCTGGGAAAACGCCTGTATTTTCTGGAAAGACTCCATGCATTGACTTTTCCCACAAAATATCACGTGAGACCAATGTATCTAATTGACCATGCCAGAGATATGAATTGGCAAAAAGCCATGCTTTAACTGGCTCTATGGCATTAAAAGTATTGAGCGTTGCGACTAATTTCTCAGCCGTCACATCTAACTGAACTTGGTTGCCTTGGATAAAAGCACCGTAATTATTTTCACTAACTCGCACCTCTTCTCTAACCGCCCCCAACTTCAAATAAGCCATCAACATCTCATAGCGCGGACTAGCGACAGGTCTGTTGTCATTTTTATCCCAAAAAGGATTGATACCGAAACCAGTTAAAAGATGATTTTGATTTTTTAAAAATGGTTGCATGATAGCAAGATAGTTTGAAAAACGTTGTTCGACTTCACCTATAGTCTCTGCTTTATCGAAAGCAAATTCTATGGTGTTATAGCCAACCTCAAACAAAATCCGATCATCATTTTCATCTGAAAGCAATTGAATGGCTTGACCATTATCATCCGATTTCTCAATTGACAACGGAAGTTTTTCAATCATTTCATCAAACAAGGCAAAGACAACAGAAAAATCAACAGCATCACCCGTCAGATGAATAATCGGCAATTCTAATTCAATCCCAACAAATAAGTCGTTTGATTGTTTCAAATTTGTAAAATAGCGCTCACGTAACAGTTCTCTTGCAATAATCACTCCTTGCTCCCTCATCTAACCATTTTACCTTTTCAGATACACCAAACCCAATTGCCATCATGTATTTGTTATGTTCTCTCTACTTTACTTTTGTATGTCTATTCTAACACAGAAAGTTTAATCTCGCCTTTGAAATAATTTATGGCAAAGTCAAAACCACCCGTAAAACGGGTGGCTTGCACTGTGGGCTCCACCCACGGATTACCCGACTGCGACTAAAATCGCTAGCCTTCTCGTTGTTCAGGCGCCATTGTCATTGTCACTTCCTCAGCCCGTCGAAACGGGCTTATTTTGTAAGAAATACACCATCGCTAAACGGATCCTCATACTCTTTAACGCTTAATTTATCAATTGATATATCGCGTTTCTCTTGATCACGTATATATTTAGCAACTGTTTTTTCATTCAATCCAACAGTTGAAACATAATAACCTTCTGCCCAAAATTTTCGATTGCCATATTTATATTTTAAATTAGCATACTGGTCAAAAATCATGAGTGAACTTTTTCCTTTTAGATAACCCATAAAGCTTGACACTGAAATTTTGGGTGGCATGACGACTAACATGTGAACAGTCCTGGCATCATATGCCCTTCTAAAATTTCAACACTTTTATATTTGCATAAATTGTTTAAAAATGATAATTAAATCTGATCTGACTTTGTTATAAATGACTTTCCGTCTATATTTTGGTGTAAATACGATGTGGTATTTGCACATCCATTTTGTATGTGATAAACTGTAACTAGATTTTGCCATTTTCTTATTCCTTTCTTTGAGAGCCTGAACACTCTTATTATACTAGGAATAAGAAAATGGGGACTATAAGTCTGGTTAGCCACCCGTTCAACGGGTGGTTTTCTTATCGTCCTTTTAAGGACGACTGGCTGAAAGCCATAATAAAAACCACTTACCCCAAAGGATAAGCGGCCTAGTTTTTAAGACTAGACAGTAAGAGCTAGACTAAGTGCAAGCACCACCATCATAACACTCCACAAAAGATTGATGAAGACTATCGGGCCACACTGACAAGCTAAATCACGATATTTTAAAAACATCGTGAAAAGAGGATGACAGGTGCCCCTTACTGCTTTATTTAAGTGTTGATTTCAACTGAATGCAAGAATTAAACGAGTTCAATAATTGCCATCGGTGCAGCATCGCCACGACGTGGTTCAGTTTTAAGAATACGTGTATATCCACCATTACGGCCTTCATAACGTGTCGCGATGTCGCCAAACAATTTTTGAAGTGCAGTTGGGAAAGTTTCAGTTTCTTCGTTGAAATCTTTTTCAGCGATTTCATTACGTACGTAAGCAGCAGCTTGACGGCGTGCGTGAAGATCGCCACGTTTTCCGAGTGTAATCATTTTTTCAACAGTTTTACGAACTTCTTTAGCGCGAGCTTCAGTTGTTACGATGTATTCGTTGATGATCAAGTCAGTCGTCAAATCGCGAAGCATTGCTTTACGTTGATCAGATTTACGTCCAAGTTTACGGTAACCCATGATTCCTCCTATTAGATTTTAATTTAGTCTTTTTTGAGTGACAAGCCTAGGCTTTCAAGTTTATCTTTAACTTCCACTAAAGATTTACGACCCAAGTTTTTCACTTTGAGCATTTCTGGTTCACTCATATCCGCAAGATCAGCGACAGTATTAATACCAGCACGTTTCAAACAGTTATATGACCGAACAGAAAGGTCAAGTTCCTCGATGACTTTATCCAAAGCACGCTCTGGTTTGACCTCATTTTTATCAACTAATGTATCGGCAGCTTGCGCAACTTCAGACAAATTGACAAAGAGACTCAAATGGTCAGTCAAGATTTTTGCAGATAATGACAAGGCATCTTCTGCTGAGATTGTGCCGTTTGTAAAGATTTCAAGTGACAATTTGTCAAAGTTATCTTTTTCACCCACACGAGCTGGTTCAACTTGGTAATTCACTTTGTTGACAGGTGTGTAAGATGAATCCACAGCGATTGTCCCGATAGGTGCGTCGGATTGTTTATTATCTTCAGCCAAGACATAACCACGGCCTGATTTCACTGTCATGCGAGCGTTCACAGAGTGACCTTCCGCAAGTGTGAAGAGGTAATGATCTTTATTAACAATCTCAATATCGCTATCAGTCAAGATGTCTCCAGCTGTAACAACTGCAGGACCTGTGACATCAAGTTCAATGATTTTTTCCGTTTCGACATATGATTTGATTGCAAGCCCTTTAATCGCAAGAATCACTTGAATCACATCTTCATGCACGCCTGGAATGGTTGTGAACTCATGGAGCACACCATCAATTTGGATGCTTGTAACAGCAACCCCGGGAAGTGACGATAGAAGAATACGACGCAAAGAGTTGCCAAGGGTTGTCCCATATCCACGTTCTAACGGCTCTATGACAAATTTGCCATAGGTATTAGCTTCATCAAATTTTGTAATTTTTGGTTTTTCAAACTCAATCATGTGTATATCCTTTCAGTGCAAAATGTTAGAGTAGCAACAAGCACTCTAGAAATTATACACGACGACGTTTTGGAGGACGTGCACCATTGTGGGGTACAGGCGTCACATCGCTGATTGCTGTTACATTAAGACCTGCAGCTGCAAGTGCACGGATAGCAGATTCGCGACCTGGTCCAGGACCTTTAACAGTAACGGCTACAGTCTTCAAACCATGTTCTTGAGCAGACTTAGCAGCAGCTTCAGATGCCATTTGAGCAGCGAAAGGAGTCGATTTTTTAGACCCTTTGAAGCCAAGAGCACCAGCAGATGACCAAGCAAGCGCGTTACCATGAACGTCTGTAATCATCACGATTGTGTTATTGAAAGTTGCATGAATGTGGACAACACCAGATTCGATATTTTTCTTCACACGACGTTTACGAGTAGGTTTAGCCAATGTTTATCTCCTTTCTTATTTTTTCTTGCCTGCGATAGATTTAGCAGGACCTTTGCGTGTACGTGCGTTGTTTTTCGTGTTTTGACCACGAGTAGGCAATCCGCGACGATGACGCATGCCACGATAGCTACCGATTTCCATGAGACGTTTGATGTTAAGGTTGACTTCACGACGTAGGTCGCCTTCAACTTTAAGTCCATCAACTTCACGACGGATAGCATCTTCTTGGTCAGTTGTCAAATCTTTCGTCCGAATATCTTCCGAAACACCTGCAGCTGCCAGAACTTTTTGAGCAGTTTTGAGACCGATTCCGTAAACATAAGTAAGTGAAATCACAATACGTTTGTCATTTGGAACATCAACTCCAGCAATACGAGCCATTCTTTATATTTCCTTTCTATCCCTGACGTTGTTTGTGTTTTGGATTGACAGGGCAAATTACCATAACACGACCGTTACGACGAATTACTTTACAGTATTCGCACATTGGTTTAACCGATGGTCTTACTTTCATTGTATATACCTCCTATAAAAATGTTTGGACTACTTAAAGCGGTATGTAATACGTCCACGGGTCAAATCATACGGCGACATCTCAACAGTAACACGGTCACCAGTTAAGATGCGGATATAATTCTTTCGCATTTTGCCTGAAATAGTCGCCAAAATTTTGTGTCCATTTTCAAGTTCAACTGTGAACATCGCGTTAGGCATTGTGTCAATCACTTTGCCTTCAATTTCGATTACGTCATCTTTTGCCACGTCAACTTACCTCCTCTTTAAATTTGTCCATTTTTGATAAAATATCTAAAAGTCGGACTAGGATATTATACCACACTAGTCCGACTTTTACAAGTTAATGAATACGAATTTCTTTCATATTCTGATAAAACGCTGTTTAGCCTAAAATGGCTTTGATGGCTGCTGATACCTTATCAATATCTTGTTGACCATTGACATCTTTGACCAAGCCAAGTTTGCCATAATGTTCCAGAATTGGTGCCCCTTGTTTGATATTGATGTCCAAACGATTTTTAACCGTTTCAGGTTTATCATCTTCGCGTTGGTAAAAATCATGCCCACCACATTTGTCACACGTATTCGCAACTTTTGTTGGGTTGAACACTTTATGGTAAGTTGCACCACAAGTCCGACAGATGAAACGACCTGATAAACGTTCAACCAAGATAGATGAATCGACATCAATATTCACAACTGCCTCAAGTTTAATCCCTAAGTCAGCCAACATGGCATCAAGCGCTTGAGCTTGCTCAATTGTCCGTGGGAAACCGTCAAGCAAGAAGCCTGATGCTTGAATGTCATCTTGTGCCAAACGTTCTTTGACAATTCCGTTTGTGACGTCATCTGGTACCAATTCTCCCTTATCAATGAATGACTTGGCTAATTTACCCATTTCAGTTTCATTCTTCATTGCAGCACGGAACATATCCCCAGTTGAGATGTGTTGTACCCCATACGTTTCAACGATTGTTTCAGCTTGCGTTCCTTTACCAGCACCTGGTAGGCCCATGATTAATAAATTCATCTGTTCTCCAATTTGTCTATTTTTGTCTACTCTTCTATTTTAGCGTTTTAGATGCCTTTTGACAATATCAAGGAAACTTTCTTTTTGCGTATCAAAAAACCGGTCTTTCGACCAGCCTTTATCATTTAATTGGTTCATCCATAAAGCCTTTATATTGGCGTTTGAACATATAACCTTCCAATTGTTTTGCACCTTGAATCGCAGTAGAAATCAAGATGAGGAGGCTCGTACCGCCAAGAGCTACCATTTTAGGTAGACCAAACAAGTTAGTCGCAAGAATCGGAACGATTGAAATCAATCCGAGGAAGAGCGCACCAACTGTTGACAAACGAATCAATAGACCAGAGATGTATTTTTCTGTTCCCTTACCAGGACGAACAGATGGAATATATGAGCCTTGCTTTTGTAAATTCTCCGCCATTTTTTCAGGATTGACCTGAACAAAGGCATAGAAGAATGTAAAGAGACCAATCAACACCGCATAGAACAACATCCCTGTCCCAGTATTATAATCTAGGGCATTTTTGATTGTCTCAACCCAAGAAATATTTTTATTGGAGTGCTGCAAAAGCTGTAAAATTGTTTGAGGCGCCGTTGAAATCGAACTGGCAAAGATAACTGGAATTACGCCAGCAGGATTGACTCTCAAAGGCAAGTAAGAACTTGTCGGTGCCCCTTGCACCAGTTTCGTATATTGAACTGGAATTTTCCGTTCAGCTTGTTGGATAAACGTCGTGATAAAAACGATAGCTGCCATGGCAACCAATAAAATCACAACAAATAAGCTAGAGTTGAGCAATTCTCCTGAACGCACATTAACAAATTTATCTTGATAAACCTCGCTAATGGCACCTGGAATTGATGAGATAATCCCTGCAAAGATAATGACCGACACACCCTGACCAAAACCACGATCAGTGATTTGTTCACCCAACCAGACAACGATCATAGAGCCTGTGGTCAAGATAGCACCGATAAATAGATAAGTCTGCCAAGTCGGATTGGTCACAATATTTTGGGCACTCATCGCCTGAAAACCTGCCGTTATCCCAACGGATTGTAGCATGGCTAAGACCAGTGAAATATAACGTGTAGCTTGGTTCAGTTTACGACGACCAATTTCACCTTGCTTGCCCCATTCGACAAACTTAGGCAGAATATCCATTTGCAACAATTGCACGATGATTGACGCCGTAATATATGGTGACACACCCATCGCAAAAACTGAAAAGCTTTGCATCGCATTCCCTGATACCATGTTCATCATCGACAAAAACGGTAGATCACTCAAGGCATTTAAGTTATTAACATTAATGCCAGGCACCGTAATGTGTGCTCCTAAACGGAAAACAAATAGAATGCCAAGCGTGAATAAGATTCGCGATCGAATCTCCTTGACTTTTAACGCTTGAAACAAGAGTTTAAAAAACATAGAACCCCTTTATTCTGATTTTAAATCAGCTTTCTCTCATAGTATTTTGAAAAAATCCTTTCTCTCATTGTACTATAATTTAAGCTAAAATTCAAATGACTGACTAAAAGCACCAAAAGTCTGATGGGAATTCCCATCAGACTGATGCGCATTTTTAGGCTTCAGGAGTTACAACTGAACCACCGTTAGCTTCAATAGCAGCTTTTGCAGATGCAGAAACTTTCGCTACCTCAACTTCAAGGTTTTTAACTGTGAGTTCACCGTTACCAAGAACTTTAACACCTGATTTTACATCTTTGATGATTTTACCTGCAACTAATGTTTCGGCAGAAACAGTTGCACCATCTTCAAGACGGTTCAATGTGTCGAGGTTAACGATGGCGTAATCTTTACGGTTAACGTTCAAGAAACCACGTTTAGGCATACGACGGAACAAAGGTGTTTGACCACCCTCGAAACCAAGACGGACACCGCCACCTGAACGAGATTTTTGACCTTTTTGACCACGACCAGATGTTTTACCATTACCAGACGAAGTACCACGACCAACACGGTTACGGACTTTACGGCTACCTTCAGCAGCTTTGAGTTCATTCAATTTCATTATCAATTTCTCCTATTATGGTTACTCCTAGTGAGATAACCTTTACTAAACGCCAAGACACTTTCGCGGGAAATCGCGGAAGTGTCAGGCTCGCTTTATTTTTGATTAACAGTTAGCCTATTAAACTTTTTCAACTGTTACCAAGTGTGCAATCTTAGTGATCATACCATTGATAGCAGGTGATTCTTCTTTGATGACTGAGCTTGACAATTTACCAAGGCCAAGCGCTTTAACTGTTGCGCGTTGAGCAGGCAAACGGCCAATTGGAGACTTAGTCAAAGTAATTTTAATTTGAGCCATGATATCCTCCTTACGCTAAGTCTGCTACAGATACGCCACGCAATGCGGCAACATCTTCAGCACGTTTAAGTTGTTTCAAACCATCAACAGTTGCGCGAACAACGTTGATTGGTGTGTTTGAACCAAGTGATTTTGATGTGACATCAGCCACACCAGCAAGTTCGAGGACGGCACGTACAGCACCTCCAGCTGCGACTCCAGCCCCTTCGACAGCAGGTTTAATCAAGATCTTACCGCCGCCAAATTCACCAAGAACTTGATGTGGTACAGTTGTACCAACCATTGGTACCGTAATCAAGTTTTTCTTAGCTGACTCGATAGCTTTACGGATAGCTTCTGGTACTTCTTGAGCTTTACCAGTCCCAAATCCAACGCGACCATTACGGTCACCAACTACAACAAGCGCTGCAAAACGCAGACGACGTCCGCCTTTTACAACTTTAGTAACACGGTTGATACCAACAACGCGTTCTTCGAATTCTTTTACTTCTTCGTTTCTAGCCATTTTAGTGTCTACCCCTTTCCTTAGAATTTAAGTCCATTTTCACGTGCAGCCTCAGCGAGTGCTTGCACACGTCCATGGTAAAGGTATCCACCACGGTCGAAGATTACATCCGAAACACCAGCAGCAACTGCTGCTTTAGCTACTGCAGCACCAACTGCTGTAGCTTGTTCAGTTTTAGTACCGTTTTCTTTCAACGATGAGGCACTTGCGAGCGTTACACCTGCTATGTCATCAATTACTTGTGCATAGATGTTTGTGTTAGAACGAAAAACATTCAAACGTGGGCGCTCTGCAGTACCAGAGATTTTACCGCGTACGCGACGGTGGCGTTTTTGACGCGTTTTATTTTTATCTGGTTTAGAAATCACAATATTTACCTCTTATTTTTTCTAGTCCCTCTTAGTAGCTATCAAGCCGCTTTGCGCAGCCAAACTCTCTCCAAGAGGTTATTGTTGGTTGTTTTAATCCAAACAGTAAGCAATTTATCTGAGTCCATCAAGTGACACAAGTTTGTACCGCATAGGATGCGTTTAATTGTGTTACAAAACCTACAAAACAGAAAACTAACTTATTTACCTGTTTTACCTTCTTTACGTCGTACGAATTCGCCAACGTAACGAATTCCTTTGCCTTTATATGGCTCAGGTGGACGTAAACCACGGATGTAGGCTGCTACTTCGCCGACCACTTCTTTGTTTGAACCAGACACGTTAATTTGCGTGTTTGATGGCACTTCGAAAGTGATCCCGTCAGGTGCAACGACTTCATCTGGGTGAGATTTACCCACTGACAAAGTTAATTTATTGCCAGCAAGTTGTGCACGGTAACCAACCCCGCGCATTTCGAGTTCTTTTCTGAACCCTTCAGATACACCAATCACCATGTTATTAAGGTTAGCACGAGTTGTGCCATGGATTGTTTTCATTTCTTTAGAATCGTTTGGACGATGCAAAGTAATTTCAGTACCTTCGATTTTGATTTCGATGTCCTTAGAAAAAGTACGCGTTAATTCGCCTTTAGGACCTTTTACTGTCGCTGTTTGGCCGTCAAGTTTAACCTCAACGCCAGCAGGGATAGTAATGATTTTATTACCAATACGTGACATGTTTGTCTCCTGTTAAATTGTCAATCCGCTTGACAGCGAACTGTTTTCACGGGTTTCGATAGTTGAACTATCAAGTTTCCAGTTGCAGATAGAATGAAAAGCAATTCTTACCAAACGTAAGCGAGAACTTCTCCGCCGATGTTTTTAGCGCGAGCTGTTTTATCAGTCACAACACCTTCAGAAGTTGAAATCACTGCTGTACCAAGACCGTTAAGGACTTTAGGTACTTCACCAGATTTCACGTAAACACGCAAACCAGGTTTAGAGATACGTTTCAAGTTAGTGATAACTTTTTCGCCATCTTTACCGTATTTAAGGAAAACACGGATGATACCTTGTTTATCATCTTCGATGAATTCTACGTCTTTAACGTAACCTTCAGCTTTGAGGATGTTTGCGATATCGCGTTTGATTTTTGATGCAGGTGCTTCAACAACTTCGAATTTACGCATGTTAGCGTTACGAATACGAGTGAGGAAATCTGCGATTGGATCTGTCATTACCATTTTAATTTTTCTCCTATTATGAATAGTTTGATGCGAACATCACTTGTTCATTAACGACTCCACTAGCAACATTGCCAGCAGATTTATAAATTCCAGAATTCAGCAACTTAGGCAACCTAAGCCCATCATTCAAAAAGCAAAGTTTTTTACGAAGCAAATACTAAGTAAAGTTTTTTAGTGCCTTCTACAAGGCAGTGAAGCCGTAGCAACCTTGCGGTTGTGAGGCGAACGCTAACTCAGTAGAAGGTACTAAGAAAAGTTTTTGGCGTTGTCTGCGAGGCGGTGGAAACGATGCAACCTTGCGGTTGTGAGCTGAACACCAACGTCAAAAATCACCAAGATGCTTTGCGAACGCCTGGGATTTGCCCTTTATATGCCAATTCACGGAAGCAAATACGGCAAAGTTGGAATTTACGGTATACTGAATGTGGCCGACCACATTTTTCGCAACGTGTGTACGCTTGCGTTGTGAACTTCGCTGGACGCTTGTTCTTTGCAATCATTGATTTTTTAGCCAAGATATTTACCTCCTATATTATTTAGCGAAAGGCATGCCGAGTTTAGCAAGCAATTCACGTGATTCTTCGTCAGTGTTAGCAGTTGTTACGATAACAACGTCCAAACCACGGACTTTATCTACGTTATCATACGTAATTTCTGGGAAGATGAGCTGTTCTTTCACACCTAGCGTGTAGTTACCGCGACCGTCAAACGCTTTGTTTGACACACCATGGAAGTCACGGACACGTGGAAGAGAGACAGATACCAATTTATCAAGAAATTCGTACATACGTTCGCCACGGAGTGTTACTTTCGCTCCGATCGCAACGCCTTCACGCAAACGGAAACCAGCGATTGATTTCTTAGCTTTAGTAATCAATGGTTTTTGACCAGAGATTAAAGCTAATTCAGCAACTGCTTTATCAAGGTTTTTTGAGTTGTTTACTGCATCACCAACACCCATGTTGAGGACGATTTTATCAACTTTTGGCACAGCCATAACAGATGTGTAGTTGAATTTTTCAGTCAACGCTGGGATTACTTCGTTAGTGTATTTTTCTTTCAAACGATTAGTCATTATATTCTCCTTTCCGTGTCTATTAATCTAGGATTTCGCCAGATTTTTTGTTGTAACGCACTTTTTTGTCGCCTTCAACTTTATAACCAACACGGCCAGCTACACCATTTTTGTCAAGTACTTGTACGTTTGACACATGGATAGGCGCTTCAAGTTCAAGAATCGCACCGTTTGGAGTTTCGTTGTTTGGTTTTTGGTGTTTTTTGATCATGTTAGCACCTTCAACAACGACTTTGTTAGCTTTTGGCAAAGCTTTAATGACTTTACCGGTCAAACCGCGGCTTTTACCCGCGATGACCTTGACAGTATCACCTGTTTTGACAAACATTTGAATTTTCTCCTAATTTTCTTACGTCGCGAATTGCGACACCCTTATGTTCATAAGGGGACTGTGTTTGTGTTTTGTTGGCTTAAATTTCAAAAATGAATTTAAAGCTTAAAGTACTTCTGGTGCCAATGATACGATTTTCATGAAGTTACCTTCACGCAATTCGCGAGCAACTGGGCCAAAAATACGAGTTCCACGAGGCGTTTTGTCATCACGGATGATAACAGCAGCATTTTCGTCGAACTTGATATATGAACCATCTGTACGGCGTGCACCTGATTTAGTACGCACGATAACCGCTTTGACAACTTCACCTTTTTTAACAACTCCGCCAGGAGCTGCAGCTTTTACAGATGCAACAATAACATCACCGATACCAGCAAATTTACGACCAGAGCCACCTAGGACTTTGATAGCAAGAATTTCTTTGGCACCGCTGTTATCAGCAACTTTCAAACGAGATTCTGATTGAATCACAGCAAATTCCTCCTTTTAGAATGTTAGATGATGACTGCTTCTTCAACGATTTCAACCAGACGGAAACGTTTGTCTTTAGACAAAGGACGGGTTTCCATCACGCGAACGATGTCACCAGTTTTAGCTGAGTTGTTTTCGTCGTGAGCTTTTAATTTTTTAGAGTAGTTAATACGTTTACCATAGACAGGGTGGTTACGTTTTGTTTCGATGACAACAGTGATGGTTTTATCCATTTTGTCAGAAACCACGCGGCCTTGATAAACTTTACGTTGATTACGTTCCATTTTAAAGGTTTCTCCCTATCTATTATTTCGCTTCGCGTTGAACAGTTTTCACGCGAGCGATTGTTTTCTTAACTTCGTTGAGGCGGACAGTGTTTTCAAGCTGACCAGCAGCTGCTTGGAAACGCAAGTCGAACAATTCTTTTTTCAAATCTTGTTCGCGTGTTGCAAGTTCTTCAGCTGAAAGACCACGAAGTTCTGTCAAAAGTGATTTTACTTCATTAAGCTTCATTTGTTTCCTCCTCAGCACGTTTTACAAACTTAGTTTTAACAGGAAGTTTGTGTGATGCAAGACGTAATGCTTCGCGAGCGACTTCTTCAGAAACGCCTGCGATTTCGAACATGACTTTACCGCGTTTAACTGGAGAAACCCAACCTTCAGGTGCCCCTTTACCAGAACCCATACGAACCCCTATAGCTTTTGCAGTATAAGATTTATGAGGGAAGATTTTAATCCAAACTTTACCACCACGTTTCATGTAACGTGTCATGGCAATACGAGCTGCCTCGATTTGACGGTTTGTGATCCAGTGAGAAGTTGTTGCTTGGAGACCAAATTCGCCAAATGCGACTTCTTTGCCGCCTTTAGCTTCCCCACGCATTTTACCACGGAATTCGCGGCGGTGTTTCACACGTTTAGGTACTAACATTATTTGTCTCCTTTCACTGATTTTTTAGTTGGCAAGATTTCACCACGGTAAATCCAAACTTTAACGCCAAGTTTACCATAAGTTGTATCTGCTTCTTCCCATGCGTAGTCGATATCAGCACGGAGCGTGTGCAATGGCACTGTCCCTTCTGAATAACCTTCAGCACGGGCGATGTCTGCACCATTCAAACGACCGGATACTTGTGTTTTGATACCTTTAGCACCAGCACGCATTGTACGTTGGATTGCTTGTTTTTGAGCACGACGGAAAGCCACACGTTGTTCAAGTTGACGCGCGATACCTTCACCGACAAGGTGAGCATCAAGGTCAGGTTTTTTGATTTCAATGATGTTGATGTGAACTTGTTTACCAGTCAAAGCGTTTAATTCAGCACGGAGTCCATCAACGCTTGCGCCTGATTTTCCGATTACCATACCTGGTTTAGCTGTATGCAAAGTCACGATGACTTTGTTGACAGCACGTTCAGTTTCAATAGTTGAAACTGACGCATCCGCAAGTTTAGTTTGAATAAGTTTACGGATTGCAAGATCCTCATGGAGGTAACTTGCGTATTCTTTTTCAGCATACCATTTTGCGTCCCAGTCACGAATGATGCCGACACGCATGCCAATAGGATGTACTTTTTGACCCACGATTTTACCTCCTTATTTTTCTGTCACAACCACAGTGATGTGGCTTGTGCGTTTATTAATTGGTGAAGCAGAACCTTTCGCCCGCGGACGGAAACGTTTCATTGTTGGACCTTCATTGATGTAGGCTTCTGAAACGAAAAGGTTTGCTTTTTCAAGACCAAAGTTGTTTTCAGCGTTTGCGATTGCAGAGTTCAAAACGTTCTCAATCTCATTTGCTGCTTTAGTCGGTGTAAATTTAAGTGTTGCGATAGCATCTGCAACGTTTTTTCCACGAATCAAGTCGATTACAAGACGTGATTTACGAGGTGAAACGCGGACTGTACGAGCAGTTGCTTTAGCTGAAGTAATTTCTGCCATTTTTTTCCTCCTCTATAAATTAACGACGTGTTTTTTTATCGTCTGCTGCGTGGCCACGGTAAGTACGTGTTGGTGCGAATTCGCCCAATTTGTGTCCTACCATGTCTTCTTGGATATATACTGGCACGTGTTTGCGACCATCATAAACTGCAATCGTGTAACCGATGAAGTTAGGGAAAATCGTAGAACGACGTGACCAAGTTTTAATAACTGTTTTCTTTTCGTTGCCTTCTTGAGCAACAACCTTTTTCATCAAATGATCATCGACGAAAGGGCCTTTTTTAAGACTGCGTCCCATGTGTTATGGTTTCTCCTTTAATATGAGTTGAGTTTCGGCTCCTTGAGTTTAGGAAAATAGATATTTTGTCCGCACGAACTGCGTTCGCTTACGGCAAAATCCTAATTTTCTACAACTCAGAACAGTCGCCTCAACATCCTGTTTTACCACTGCCGGTGCTAAGCCGGAGCTGGCGGATAGATTATTTTTGGTTTTTACGACGAACGATAAGTTTGCTAGATCTAGCTTTCTTATTACGTGTTTTAAGACCAAGCGCTGGTTTGCCCCATGGTGTAGATGGAGATTTACGACCAACTGGTTGTTTACCTTCACCACCACCGTGTGGGTGATCGTTCGGGTTCATTACTGAACCGCGGACTGTTGGACGGATACCCTTCCAACGGTTACGACCAGCTTTACCGATATTGACAAGACTGTGCTCACCATTACCGACAACACCGATTGTTGCACGTGCAGTTGACAAAATCATGCGAACTTCACCAGATTGTAAACGCACAAGTGTGTATTTACCTTCTTGACCAAGTACTTGTGCAGAAGCACCAGCTGAACGTACCAATTGTCCACCTTTACCAGGTTTCAATTCGATGTTGTGAATCAATGTACCTACTGGAATGTTTGCAAGTGGCAAAGCGTTACCAGTTTTGATGTCGGCTGTTGGGCCAGAAACGATTGTTTGACCAACAACAAGACCTTTAGGTGCAAGGATGTATGTTTTAATCCCATCAGCATAAACAACCAAAGCGATGTTTGCTGAACGGTTTGGATCATATTCGATAGTCGCAACTTTAGCAACGACGTCATCGTGATTACGTTTAAAGTCGATCACACGGTAATGACGTTTGTGTCCGCCACCTTGATGACGTACTGTGATGCGTCCGTTGTTGTTACGGCCTGCTTTACTTTTAAGTGATACCAACAATGATTTCTCAGGTTTGTTAGTCGTAATTTCAGCAAAGTCAAGGCTTGTCATGTTACGGCGACCGTTGGTCGTCGGTTTGTATACTTTAATACCCACTGATTACTCCTTTCTTATTCCCCGAAAATTTCAATGTTTTTAGAATCAGCCGTCAGGGTCACGATAGCTTTCTTCACTTTGTTTGTATAACCTGTGTATTTACCTACGCGTTTAGCTTTAGGTTTAACATTGACAGTGTTAACAGAAGCAACTTTAACCCCTTCAAACGCAGCTTCAACAGCTTGTTTGATCAAAAGTTTGTGGGCACGCCCGTCAACTTCAAAGGTATATTTCTTTTCATCCATTGCAAGCATAGAGCTTTCAGTGATGATTGGTTTTTTGATTACGTCGTACAATGACATTATGCAAGAACCTCCTCAATTTGAGATAGAGCTGCTTGTGTCACCAAAATTTTATCGTTGTTTACGATATCAAGAACAGATGCTGAGTTAGCAGTTGTGACTTGAACATTTGGAATGTTACGTGCAGACAATTCAGCGAATTTATTTCCTTCGTTTTCGAAGATGACAAGAACTTTACGTTCAATGGCAAGCGCTTCAAGAACTTTTACAAATTCTGCAGTTTTTGGTGCGTCGAAGTTCAGCGCATCAACTGCCACGAGTTTGTTTTCTGCAACTTTTTCAGAGTAAACTGATTTAAGTGCAAGTTGACGAACTTTTTGTGGCAATTTGTACCCGTATGAACGTGGTGTTGGTCCGAAGACTACGCCACCGCCACGCCATTGTGGTGAGCGGATAGAACCTTGACGTGCACGACCAGTTCCTTTTTGACGCCATGGTTTTTTACCACCACCGCGTACTGCTGAACGGTTTTTAACTGCGTGAGTACCTTGACGAAGGCTAGCACGTTGGCTTAGGATGACGTCGAAGACTACAGATTCGTTTGGTTCAATACCAAAGACTGCATCGTTCAATGTGATATCGCCAGCTTGCGATCCGTCTTGTTTAAATAATGATACGTTAGTCATTTTTAACTTATCTCCTTTCCTTATTATTTAGCTTTAATAGCTGATTTAACTGTGATAAGTGATTTCTTAGCACCTGGGACATTACCTTTAACAAGGATAACATTTTTTTCAGGGACAACTTGTACGATAACAAGGTTTTGAACTGTTACGCGGTTGCCACCCATGCGACCTGCAAGGTGTTTATTTTTGAATACACGGTTAGGTGCAACAGGACCCATTGACCCTGGACGACGGTGGTAACGTGAACCATGAGCCATTGGCCCGCGTGATTGTCCGTGGCGTTTAATAACCCCTTGGAAACCTTTACCTTTAGTCGTACCAGTGACGTCAACAACATCTCCAGCTTCAAATTGTTCTACTGTCAATTCAGCGCCCACTTCCAAGCCTTCAATGTTCTTGAATTCACGAATGAAGCGCTTAGGAGCAGTGTTTGCTTTTGCAACATGGCCTTTGGCAGGTTTGTTACTCAAAACTTCACGTTTGTCATCAAAACCAACTTGAACAGCTTCGTAGCCATCAGTTGCGACTGTTTTGACTTGAAGTACAACGTTAGCTGCAGCTTCAATGACAGTTACTGGGATTAATTCGCCAGTTTCGGTGAAAATTTGGGTCATTCCCACTTTTTTCCCTAAGATTCCTTTTGTCATTAGAGTTCCTTTCCTTATAATTTAATTTCGATGTTTACGCCACTTGGTAAGTCGAGTTTCATCAAGCCATCAACAGTTTTTTGTGTTGGGTTAATGATGTCGATCAAACGTTTGTGTGTACGCATTTCGAATTGTTCACGTGAGTCTTTGTATTTGTGAGTCGCACGGATGATTGTGTAAACTGAACGGTCTGTTGGAAGCGGGATTGGACCTGCTACAGAGGCGTCAGTACGTTTCGCAGTTTCTACGATTTTTTCAGCCGCTTGATCAAGAATACCATGTTCGTACGCTTTCAAACGAATGCGGATTTTTTTGTTTGCCATTTTTTCTCCTCTCGTCTATTTCTTAGAATAGGCTAGCTCCACGAGAAAACTAATACAGGATGCGTGGCAACGCCTCCGGGTGTATCACAACCTCTCGCTTCACAGCTACATACCACGCTTTACGCAGTACTTATCTATGATAACAGAAAGCTGATGAGATTGCAAGCCGATTGTCCAAGTTTTTAATTTAAGTTTATGTAACGTTTTTGTTATAATGAAGAGAGATTAATTTTTAGTCTAGTGGTAATAAGTCAAGTAAGACTTGTCAATTTATTCTAGAAGATTTGAGAAATTAAGGTGCCCTAAATAAGCCTACGAAAAATAAATTTTTTCGCAAGTGCTATCAAGGACTTGTGCTCAATAAAATTTTATTGATCCATATGCCTCCTTGGTGGCGTATAGAGTTGGTGGTTACGTAGTAGCGTCTCCACCAAACGCACAAATTTTCTAGC
>NZ_BAAGGP010000035.1:0-27807 GCF_054658615.1 Pseudolactococcus yaeyamensis | reverse complement strand
ATTTTGGCTCATCGTACTTATTTGAAACAAGTAAATAAAAGGGTTAGTGTCAAGCAGAATCTATTGAAATGCTTGGTGAATGAGAAGATATTGACTGACGTAATAAAAAGTTTATGAAACGACCGTGTGTTTATAGAGACCTCTCTGTAAGAATCTTCTGTCTTAGGTGTCGTTAATTTAAACGCCTTTAAACTTGCACTATGATTATCTATATTATACTTGACCTTAATTGTTCGATTTTCTAAATCTACATTTTCCCACATCAAAGCAAGCGCTTCACAAATTCTTAACCCTGTCAGGTACATCATTTCAATTAAATTATTCAGTCGTGTTGCAGAAGTTGTAGATTCAAAATGTTTTACAAATAACTTCATTTCATCTTTGGAGAAAAATTTAACCCTTTTTCTCTCCAATTCTTCAAAAGTTCGTTTGTACTTTGGTAATTCAACTTTGTCAATAGGGTTGACATCTACGTAACCTATTTTTACTGCGTAATCAAAGAATATTTTAACGAGTGTTTTTTGTAATTTTTTATATGAATTTGAATTTTCGCTTGATATAAAAAAGTTTTGAAAATAGCCACTTGAAATGCTTTTTATTCGTTTATCTAGGATATTTACCAGAATACTTTTTAAAGTGTTGTCTTGTGTATAGAACGTACTATCTTTGACTTCTTGCTTACGAAAAGCACTGTATTCATCGTAAACCTCTTTAACTGTTATCTGGTTAGCCCTTTGACCTAACCTTTTACTTATATCATCTTCAAGTAATTTCTTTTCAATCTTTGCTTCAAGTTTTCGTCTCGCTTCCCCTTGTGCCTGTCTGGTCTTGGAATTTAACGTAATCGTCGCTTGTTTCCATTTACCCTCACTTTCGTCATAATATTTTTCGTAGTAACGGTACTTGCCGTTACTTGTTTTTTTGTAAAACAATATACCCACCTTTCTTGGTATATCATTAGTTGAATAACTAATTATACCATGCTTTAACTAAATTTTTGTGATTCTCGATACTTCAAATATTCAAAAAAACCCTTAGGATTGATTAAAGTCAACCTACTACTTGGGCTTATCGTGATATGTTTAAATTGTTCAGTTTTGCGAATTTCTGTCAAATATTTTTCTAGTGTTTTTTCTTGAATGACGGAAAATATTGCTCAATCAGGGTCTGTTTATCCACCAAAATATCTGGAAAATTATTAATATCCATCTAAACCACTCCTGTCTCTTTATAATTAACGTATCTCACAGGAATCGAACCTGTAACTCTCTTGCAAGTGTCTTACCATTAGACTAGAGATACACCGAATTATTTCAATTCTTTTCTAAATTTAACCTCGTAATGCTCATGATGACTGAGTGTAAATTCTCGCCACCTACGCCCATTATCCGAGATTATTTTTTTATCTACTTTAAAAATTCTAAAACCACTGCAAACTTGACAAAAATAATCTTGTTCTACATCTTTAATACTCATAGTATTCAATATCTCCAACATCTTCTATTTTCAAAATACTCAGCTTCAGAAATTTCAATGCCAATAATAGTGTGATGATGTTCTGCTGTTGCAATTAATCGCTGAACGGATGCCACAACTTGTTCAAAAGCCTCGTCAGTAAAATTATCCTCTGTATAATGAATGTCTTCAAAGACATTTCCCGTTTCAGTCGCAACGATTGGGGCTCCGAAATACTTTGCATGTCGGATATAACTTTCAAACTTTTGCAAGGCAACTTCCCGAGTTGACAAATCTGGATGAATCATATTGATATAACAACTCAAAATAGCAATCTGAACTTGTGATTGTTCAAAGATATGCTTAACATAAGTCCCAAATCCAGGGCTCAAATTTTCTGCTTCACTTGACACAGTTGGAAATGAGAGGGGCAATGCCAATTGGACATTTGAAATACCCATTTTCTGAATTTCTGCTGGTAACGTTTCAATCGTCAATTGAGCTGACAAATCATGCCCACGAATAGCTAAGTTATATGGCATCGTCTATTTCTCCTGTTATAAACTAAAAGACTGTTCAATCATTCTTGATAGTCCAGTCTTTGATATTTCAATTCAAATTAGCTCACAAGCTTCAGTCACAGCTTTAATTTTCCGACAAATTTCCAAACACTCTGGATCAAACTGATAATTTTCAGGTAGATTAATCTTGGTCGTAATCATCTTTACTTGCACAATAATTTTTGCTCTTGTATTTTCAAGTTCGATTTTTCTCATCAGGTCATTGTAAATTATTTTAAGCTGCTCAAGCGTTGTCTCTGATGTAAATGGATACTTATTTTCAATCATCACAAACAGCCTTATTTTTCTCCAAGATACCCCTCACGTGGTGTCACACCAAAACCTGCCGCAAGTTTCCAGAGATTTTCATCTGTCAATGTTTGTCTAATGCCACCTTGCGCACAAACATAGGTATAAACTTGCGCTGCTTTTTCAGCTGTTTCGATCAAGCCAAAAACTTCATCCATGTCACGACCAGCCCCATAAATACCGTGCTGCGGCCAGAGCACCAAGCGGGTTTCTTTCATTTTTGCTGCTGTTGCTTCACCAATCTCATTGGTACCGGGTACAAACCATGGAATGACTGAAACACCTTCTGGAAAGACGACCAGACATTCCGTACACATTTGCCATAAAGTTCGTGTAAAGGCTTTTTCATCTAAATCATGGGTAAAGGTCATGGCTAGTAAATGCGTCGCATGATTGTGCATAATAATGCGATTTTCAGGGTCAACAGCTAATCTAGCAATATGACTCATGAAATGACTTGGTAATTCACTGGTTGGCACAGCACCATTATCCAAGCCCCAGAGCAATTCCAGCGTTTTCCCGTCTGCTTTAATTCGCACTAAACCTAGATTTTCAGCAGGCTTTTTAGCAACATTTTTAAAATATTTCCCTGAACCTGTTACTAAAAAATATTTCCCAGCCAATTCACTGGCATCAAAAATCATCGGAATTTCTCGAATCACTTCTGTTGGTTCAAGAAAAGGGAGGACTTCTGCTTCGTCTAGCAAATAAGTAATGTTACCACCATTGCGCTCATCCCAGCCCAATCGGTAAAGATTTGAGGTCACCTCAATCATTTCTTGGACATAATCTGCATGTAAGATATCTAATTTTTTCACAGTTTTTCTCTCTTTCTACTTAGCCACGTTTAGACAGGACTTCTGCCTCGTATTTTTTGACATCATCAAACCACGCCGCACCAACTGGTACGCCTTGTTGTTCACAAAAATAATCCCAGATTGCCCCAAATGGCAGATCCTTGTATTCTTCCGTCAAAACTAAGCGACTGGTAAAATCAAAGTCCAGTTCCAATTGTTTCAAATCTTCGGTAGGTTCTAACAGAGCTTTGAGCAAGGCTTTCTGCGCATTGCGCACACCCACAACCCAAGCTGCCACACGGTTAATCGTCGCATCAAAAAAGTCAAGGCCAATCGCTGTTCGCTCAAGTAAACCGCCACGAACAATTTCTTTCATAATCTCTTGCAATTCATCATCCATGATAATCACGTGATCGCTATCCCAACGCACAGGACGCGACACATGGAGCATCAGCTTGTCAGAAAATAGAGATAGACTTGAAATTTTGTTTGAAATCACTTCAGTCGGATGATAATGTCCTGCGTCCATTAAAATCGTCTTGCCACGTGTCAAGCCATAGCCCATGTAAAACTCATGACTACCAACGGTGTAGGCCTCGCCACCGATACCGAAAACCTTAGATTCGACGGTATCAATCGTATAATTTTCATCTATTTCTTCTGAGAAAATTTCATCAAGCGAGTCCATTAGACGCTGACGAGGTGCCAAACGGTCAATGGGATTATCCTTGCTCGAATCTGGCACCCAGAAGTTGTTATAGGTTGGCTGACCTAATGACTTACCAAAATATGCCGCAATCTTTCTCGAACGTTTGCCATGCTCAATCCAGAAATCACGAATAGTTTTGTCTGGATGCGCCAAGGTGTAGTTATCCTGATACATGGGATGACTGAAAAATGTCGGATTAAAATCCAAGCCTAAACCCTTTTCTTTTGCCCAAGTCACCCATTTTTCAAAATGTTTGGGTTCAATTTCATCTAAATCAACCTTTTCATCTGTATCAAGGTAAATGGCATGCAGATTGAGTTTATGCTTGCCCGGAATGAGTGATAGCGCCTTATCCACATCTTGACGCAATTCGTCAGCGTTTCTTGCCACACATGGATAGTTACCAGTCGATAAAATACCCCCGCTCAGTTCGCCACCCGAATTTAGAAAGCCTTTCACATCGTCGCCCTGCCAACAATGCACTGAAATCTTTGTCTGAGCCAATGTTTTCAATGCCTGTTCAACATTCACACCAATTGTCTCATACTGCGCTTTTGCTACTTCAAATCTTGCTTTAACTTGTGTCATTTATTTTCTCCTAACCAATTTTTATAAGTTTGAACGACTTCTTGATAGTCGCTACTTGGTTGATAATGTTTAAAGTCAAATGACTCAGCAATCAATTGCCGTCCTGCTTGAATGGACGCAAGCTGGCCAACAGCGATTTGTTGCATGATAATATTACCAACGGCTGTCGCCTCACTTGGTCCCGCAATCACTTCAAGACCTGTGACATCTGCTGTTAATTGATTTAAAAAGTCATTATTTGCCCCGCCACCAACGATGTGGAGGGTCTTAATTTTATCCTTGATACTCGCCAATTGCCCTAATTTTTCAAGCTCAACAGCATAATACAGGGCTAAATTATCATAAATCGTTCGCGCTAATTCACCCGTGGTTTCTGGTGCAGTTTGTCCATTTTCTAGGCAAGCGACTTGAATGGCGTTAGACATGTCATCCGGATTGAGTAATTTGTCAGCATTGACATCAATAAACCGCTGAAAGGCAGGCACTTCAGCCGCCAAAGCTGCCATTTCGGGATAGCTGTGCTGATAATTTTCACCCCTCGCCACTTCCTGAATCAGCCACATTCCCATGATATTTTTCAGAAAACGAATCGTGTTGTGGGCACCCCATTCGTTCGTGTAATTTTCCTGAAAAGCTGTTTGGGAGACATCAAATGCTTTTGTCTCAATGCCAAGCAAAGACCATGTGCCACTGCTGATATAAGCCCACTCTTCGTTCGTAACTGCTGGTGTGCCAAGGACTGCTGAGGCTGTATCATGACTGGCCACATTGACCACTGTGACCTTAGGCAAATCAAATTCTGGAAAACGCTCTGACTGCAACTCACCCAAGACATTGCCCGCATCCACTAGGGGTGGCAACAGCTCCTCAGAAATGCCAAGGATTGCTAACAAATCCTTATCCCAAGTTTGAGTCGCAACATTTAAGAGCTGCATGGTTGACGCATTTGTCTTTTCCATGACCTGCTGACCAGTTAAAACATAGCCCAGATAATCAGGAATCAGTAGCAACTTATCCGCTTGATCAAGTAAGGCTCTATCTTCAACAAAAAGTTGAAAAAGGGTATTAAAGGGCTGAATTTGAATCCCTGTTTTGCCATACAAGGTTTCTAGTGGCATCTTCTCTTTGAAAGCTGCGACAGCTTGACTGGTTCGCTCGTCTCGATAGGCAATGGGCTGCTGGAGAAGTTGACCGACCTTATCCATCAAGCAATAATCAACTGCCCAAGTATCAATACCGAGGATGCAGTCAGTTACACCATCTTGTTTGAGTTTTTGTAGACCCACTAAAATGTCCTGCACTAAATGGTCAATAGCCCAATAGTCATGCTGCCCAACTTTAGAAAAGCCATTTTTAAATCGATGAATTTCTTCCAATACTAGCTGACCTGTTGGATGGCTACCTGTTTTAATCAGTCGACCACTTGAGGCACCAATGTCTACTGCAACAAATATTGTCATCTTTTTCCTCACTCTCTATTTTAGAAAACGCTATCATTTCCCTATATGATTTAGTATATAACTTAATTTCCACTGTTACATCTCACTATTTTGGTGTATAATTGCACTATATTGGTAAATGTTGATAAGGAGGCGAACAAAATGACTTATTGGGAAAAAGGCAATCATAATTGGACATCTGATTCTTTACGCTACATCAAAACACCATCACAAAAAACGCGTGATTTATTTTACTATATTCAAGAAGTCGGTCACTTTAAAGCGAATCAACCTTATTTTGCAGAACGAAGTAATCTCCCTTCATATCTAGTCAAACTGACACTTTCTGGTGAAGGTGAACTTTTCTATAATGAGACACATTATCAAATTCAAGTCGGCGATATTTTCTTTATTGATTGCGAAAATTACCAACGCTATGCGACAGTGAGTGAAGTGCCTTGGGAAATGGATTGGATTCATTTTAATGGTGCTCAAGCGACACAATTCTACGAAGAGTTTATTAAAACGGGTGGGAATGTCTTTCATACAGATAAATATACAGTGTTAGACAATCCAATCCATCTCATCTTGACACAACTATTAAATTTACAAAAACAAACAAATGTTAAAACTGATTTTCAATCCTCTATCTTAATTCATGAATTATTAAACGAATTACTACTACAAAAATTTCATCTTGACTTTGATGAAGCGGAAATACCTGATTACATTTTACAAATAAAAAAACATTTAGATGAGCACTTTAAAGCAAAAATGACGTTAGAAATGTTAGAACAGATCTTTCATATCAACAAATATCAAATTGTAAAAGATTTCACGCGCTACATCGGCACATCACCTATCAACTATTATCTCAATCATAAAATTTCCTATGCTAAGGATCTACTCAGATATTCTGATTTTTCGATTAAGGAAATTGCTTTAGAAATCGGTTTTGACAACTATGCCTATTTCAGTCGCTTATTCAGAAAAAAAACAGGATTGGCACCGAAAGTCTATCGGAAAATTGGCTAGAAAGCTTCGCTAATTTTATTGAACTATCTTCTTATTTCACAATAAACTGAAAATAGAAGTAACTGATTAATTCTGGGAGACAAGCAATGACAAAAAAACTATTAAAAATCACTTTTTGGTTATCCTCTGCCATCATCATGCTCATAGCAATTATCTGGATTGTTTTTCAACTCTCACCAAAACCCGGTGCTTATATATTCGGTCAGATGTTTAATCGACCAGTTAAAATAGGCGATACGCAAGCCTATCAAACAGCTCACAAACAAGTCGACATTACCTACGATCTGACTTACACCTCCAAGCAGTCAAAAAACACCTATGACCTCTACACACCTAAAAACACCGACAAACCACTACCTGTTTTAATCTGGGTACATGGTGGTGGCTTTGTCGGTGGAGACAAAGCCAATATGAAAGAATTTGCGACACGAATCACTGCAGATGCACATATCGCAGTCGTTAGCATGAACTACGAGCTAGCACCCAATGCCCACTACCCTAGTCAAGTCATGCAAGTAGATGAGCTCATCAAGCACCTTCAACAAAATAACAAGGCAACACTCAATCTCAATACCCTATTTTTGGGTGGCGATGGCGCTGGCTCACAAATCGCTTTACAGTATGCCACGATACAAACCAGCGCCAGCTATGCCAAAGATATGGCTATGCCCACAACTATTCCAAATGCTATCAAAGGTGTTATCTCTTATAGCGGTCCAGTCAATTTAAAGCAATTCGCCCAAGAATCAGCAAACAATCATATCATGCAATTCTTCGCCAAAACAATCGCATGGTCACTACTCGGCGAACAAAACTGGCAGACTAGTCCCAAATTAGACCAAGGTAGTCTCGTCAGTCATGTTACCAAAAACTTCCCGCCCACTTACATCACCGACGGCAATTTCTACTCCTTCCAAACACAAGGCATAGCACTAGAAAAGCGGTTAAAAAAAACTATCTGTCCCAGTCACTAGCCTCTTTTTTGATAACGCCAAAAAACAAATCGCCCACGAGTATCAGTTCAACTACACCACGTCAGAGGCTAAAACCTGTTACGAACAAACCCTTTCTTTTTTGAAACAATACATCTGAAGCTCAGAGCCGTTGCGCTAACATGCAAGCATAGATGAGTTAAACTCACCACACCTAAATTCGACACTAACCTAAAACGCAAAAAAAGCCATCGTCAGCAGAGACGATAGCCTTTTTACTTATTATTTCATAGTCACTTGACCAACGGTTTGATTTGGTCTCACTGCTTTACCAAGTTCTGTCAAGGCAACGTTAGCAACGACATCACCATTAGTGAAAGCAACGATAATATCTGTCCCTTTACCAGCAGCTTTTACAGCAGCAAGGTCCATAATCGCAATTTCATCACCAGCTTTGACTTCTTGACCAGCTTTAACTTTCATTGTGAAAGGTTTACCTTTAAGAACAACTGTATCTACACCCATGTGTAGCAAGACTTCAAGACCTGTTGGTGTCATAATCCCCAAAGCATGTTGGGTTGGGAAAATGCTTGAAATTTTACCAGCAACTGGTGTGTAAATCGTATTTTCTGTCGGTTGAATAGCATAGCCATCTCCCATGATTTTTGTTGAGAAAACGGCATCAGCAACTTGATTCATCGGAATCACTGTTCCTTGTGTGGGCGAATAAACATCAATTGTCGCACCATTTGTCACTGGCGCTACCGGTGCTGTAGAACTAGCCGCTGCAACACTACTCACACCACCATTTTGTTGCATTTTGTTCATTTCATCAGCAACAAATTGGACTTCTGTTCCGACAATGACTTGGATGTTTTCCTTGTCAATGACGCGAACACCTGGTACGCCAGTTGCTTTGATTTTATCTTGGTCAGCTTTGGCTGTATCTTTCACGACAAGACGGAGACGCGTTGTACAGTTATCAATTGAGACAACGTTTTCTGCACCACCAAGACCAGTGTAGATACGTGCTGCTAAAGCTGCAAATTTGTTATCGGCAAACGACTCATCGAGGTCTAAGTCTTCTTCCCCTTCGCCTTCTTCACGACCCGGTGTCATCAAGTTGAATGTTTTAATGACGAAAGTAAAGACGAAGTAGTAAACAACTGCCATGATCAAACCTAAGACAACTAACATCAAAGGTTGGTTAGCGATTGGCACACGTAAGCTCAAAACGAAATCGACAAGACCAGCTGAGAAGTTAAAACCAGCAGTCCAGTGGAAAAGCGCCGCGACAAACATTGAGATACCTGTCAAGGCTGCATGTACCACGTATAAAGGCCAAGCTACGAACATGAATGAGAACTCAAGAGGTTCAGTTACCCCTGTAAAGAATGACGCAAAAGCTGCTGCAAGCATCAATGATGCTGTTGCTTTTCTTTTTTCTGGACGTGATTGACGGTAGATAGCATAAGCACCAGCTGGGAGACCAAACATCATAACTGGGAAGAAACCAGCTTGATACATACCGGTGATTCCTTTAGTACCTTCGTTAGCCCAGAATTTACCGATATCATCGATACCTGCGGTATTAAACCAGAACACATTGTTCAAGGCATGGTGCAGACCAGTTGGGATAAGCAAACGGTTGAAGAAACCATAGAGACCAGCACCCACAGCGCCCATTTTGGCAATAGTTTCACCAAATGTAACAAGTGTACCAAAAATTGGAGGCCAGATGAACATCAGACCAGCTGATACAACGAGCATCAAAGCTGCTGTCACGATTGGCACACAACGTTTCCCACTAAAGAATGAAAGCGCCATTGGCAACTTGACATTTGAAAAACGGTTATACATAGCTGCTGCTAACAAACCTGCCAAAATCCCAACGAAAACGTTACCGTTGTTCATTTTTGTAAAGGCAGCATTGACTTTTTCCACATCAATGTGTTGGAAAGCCGCAATGGCTGCTGGATTCAAGAGTTGCATGGGTACCAAGAAAGCGACCATACCAGTCAGCGCTGATGCGCCATCTCTATCTTTTGACATCCCAAGTGCCAAACCAACGGCAAACAAAATACCAAGGTTGGCTAAAATCGAGTCACCTGCTTTTAACAAGAAGGCAGCAATAATATTGTTTGCGCCCCAACCTGTTGGATCAATCCAGTAACCAATCCCTGAAAAAAGTGCTGCAACAGGTAATGTTGCAACTGGGAGCATCAATGAGCGTCCCATTCTTTGCATGTATGCTTTCATAGCATGTGCTCCTCCATTTAATATAAAAAATAATTAATCATGTAAAGTCTTACTTCTTAATCATCCGCAATCGCTCAATATGGATAGCTAGATAACCTAATTCTTCATTTAAAACCAAATAATTGAAATCCTGCTGCATCAAAACTTGAATTTTTTTCGCAATAGCAAAGCTTTCAGGATACTTTTCTTGGACGAGTCCCATAATTTCCTGGTCTAAGCCGACATAACGATTCGTTTGAGAACGTTGAATAAATAATCGCAAATGATTAACCAAACGAGAATACGTTAAGGCAAAGTCCTCACCGTCAAAAGAAAACTGCAGCTCACGCTCAATCAACCGCACAATTTCTGAAATAATCGTAATCTCACGAATACTCTCACTGTTGTCCGAATTTTTACATCTAGCTGTGTGAATATGGATAGCAATATACCCCGCCTCATCAAAGCTATAAGGAATATCCAATTCCCGCTTGAGATAATCAACTGCCCACTGGGCAACTGAAAACTCTTCGGGATAGAGGACTTCAATTTCTTTCAACAGTTTATTGCGCACAAAAATATGATTTTGAATATTTTCAGCCGCAAATGCAATGTGATCGCATAAGCCAATATTGATATGAGGATTTAACTTCTCCCCAAGAACCGCCTCTGCATGAACAATAATGTCCTCAGTGGCAAAGAAAAACTTTTCATCAATTTGACTTAATAATGTTTGCAGTTTCTTAACACCTTCAGGTTCCAAGACAAACAAGCGTTCAATTGCGTCTTGCGCAATTGTTTCGCCAGGTCTTGCTTTGAAACCGATTCCTTTACCAATTGCGACTTTCGCCTGTCCTTCGTCAAGGACAAGCACCGCATTTTGATTCAATGCTTTTTGAATTTCCATCATTTTCTTTCTCCTGCAGAAAAGAAATAAGTAACAACACGTGACCATAAAAAAATAGGCATGGCGTAGCTGAAATAAGGATTTTCTCCCTTTTTCAGACTTGCGCCATGCCTAGTATCATCTAGTCACATGAAATCGTTTACAGCTGTCAACACTTATTATTTTAACAGGTCTATACCAATTTGTCAAGCCTTTTTTAAAAAAATTTAAATTTCTTATTTTGACAGATTCTCAGCTATTCGCATCACGATGACTCGGCACTAACTTGAATTTTTCTTAAAAGTATGTCAAAATACTTCTATAACAGAAAAAGAGGGTTAACCATTATGCCATTTGTCCATATTGATTTATTTGAAGGTCGTACTGACGAACAAAAAATTGCGCTTGCGCACGATATCACCGAAGTTGTTATCAAGAATACTGGTGCACCAAAATCTGCCATCCATGTTTTTATTAACGACATGAAGGAAGGCACTTACTTCCCAGAAGGTGAAGTCAAAAAAGTCAATCACTAGAAAATGAGTTCTGATGTACAAGTCAGAACTCATTTTTCATTTAAGCGTTGATCTAACTTAACGATTGTTTTAATATGTGCTGGCAGGTGTTACTATGTCAATCAAGTGATGTCCTTATAACAAGGATATAGAGAAATTGTGCCTTCAAATTATTTGAGTCTTATTTTCCTAAGCTATAACTTCTATAAAGAGAGTGTATCGATGTATCTTTCCTTGAAATTCATGTTATTTTTTTCAAAAAAAGACAGACATACAAGTGATAACACTACTATTTTAGATATCGTCGCCTTCCTTTCGAAAGTTATATTTACGTTATATACGCGTTATTTATATTTGTCAATTACACTTATGTTACAAAATGGTAAATTAGATGTTTCACTCCACTTAACTTTTGTGATATAATGATAAAAACATATCTGAAAGGCTATCATGCGTATTCTTATCACATCTGGTGGGACGACAGAAAAGATTGATCAAGTTCGTGGGGTTACGAATTTTGCGACGGGTAACTTAGGGAAAGTCATCGCTGAACGTTTTTTAATGGCAAATCACGACGTTATTTTATTAGCTGGTCGAGGCGCTGTTTTACCTGACCAACATCCGAATTTAACGCTTCTACACATTTCTGATGTCGCAGATTTACTAGCCACTACTGCTAAATGGATACCCCAAACTGATGTTTTTGTCCATAGTATGGCAGTCTCTGATTATGCGCCAATCTATATGACTGATTTTGATACAGTAGCTACATCATCAGATATTCATGAATTTTTAGTCAAACAAAATATCGAAAACAAGATTTCTTCTCAGTCTGACTATCAAGTCTTGTTTTTGAAAAAGACACCCAAGATTATCTCTACTATTAAGCAACTAAATTCAAGCGTTATTTTATTTGGCTTCAAACTCTTGGTCGATGTATCAAAAGAACAGCTGATTTCTGTCGCCAGATCAGCATTAACCAAAAACCAAGCAGACTATGTGCTAGCAAATGATTTAACAGAAATTAGCGCAACGGCACATCACGGCTGGCTCGTCGGTCAAGATGTGATAATAGAAGCGCACACAAAACTTGAAATCGCTGACCTCATCGTCAGGAAAAGTGAGGAGACTTATGACCAACATCACACTCGCCATCACAGGTAGCATTTCAGCCTACAAGGCTGCCGATATCACGTCAGCACTGAGTAAGCTCGGTTACCAAGTGACTGTTTTAATGACAGATGCTGCACAGGCCTTTATCACACCGCTGACTTTACAAGTCCTCTCTAAACGCCCTGTTCATACGAATGTCATGGCGGAAGATAAGGCGGATAGTGTCAATCATATTGACTTAGCCAAAGAGACGGAGATTTTCTTAGTCGCGCCTGCTTCTGCTGATACGATTGCTCGCCTAGCGCAAGGCCGTGCTGACGATATCGTCTCCGCTGTTGCCTTGGCTTTACCTCGAGATGTCAAAAAAGTCATCGCACCTGCCATGAATACGAATATGTATGAAAATCCGATAACTCAGCGCAATATCCAAACCTTGCTTGACCTCGGTTTCAAGACGATTGAGCCGAAAATCGCCTTACTCGCTTGCGGAGATGTTGGTCGTGGGGCGCTTGCTGATGTCGCCGATATCGTTCAATATGTTCAGGATATTTGTAAAGGGTGATATGTTTATCTGACATCGTCTACTCATCTTTATTTTATAGAAAGGTTCTGAGTTCAGTTCACATCACTGACTCGTTCATATATATGACTCCCAAAAAAAACAATTCTAAAGCTTCTGATATTGCGACGCTTAGCATTTTTATCGCGATTATGGTGGTCATCCATCTTCTGTCCAAAATCGTCTACACCTTTTGGCCTTTTCCGATTCAACCTACTTTAGTTCATATTCCTGTCATTATTGGCTCAATCATTCTAGGTTGGCGTAAGGGAGCTTTCCTCGGTTTTATTATGGGGATGATTTCCTTTTTAAATTCAACGCTTGCGCCGATTCCGACTTCATTTTTATTCTCACCATTTGCGCCTCACGGTAATATTGGGTCACTCTTTGTCGCTTTTGTCCCTCGAATTCTTGTTGGGATTCTGCCATTTTTCATTTATCAACTGGCTAAAAATCGTTTTGGTGCTGGACTTGCTGGATTTCTTGGCTCTGCTACCAATACCATCTTGGTTCTCAGTTCAGCTTTTCTATTGTTCAATAATCAACTCAATATGACTTTCAAGGCATTGATTGCCTCCATCGTCGCAACAAATTCAATCGCTGAAGCTATTGCTGCAACCATTTTAACGGCAAGTATTGTCCCGATTTTAATTAAATTTCGGAATTAAACTTTAGGAAACGTGAAATTCACGTTTTTTTTTGTTAAAATAGTCTTGTATAAAAAAGCTTTCTAAAAAAACTAAATTTGAATCAAAATGTTTACAAACCGAAAGGAAACAGAATGTCTTACAAAGAAACTTACCAACAATGGGCTAATTTTGCTGAATTACCTGATTATCTCAAAACTGAACTTGCAGCAATGGATGAGCATACGAAAGAAGATGCTTTCTATACGTCGCTTGAATTCGGAACTGCTGGTCAACGTGGTTTAATCGGTGTCGGCACGAATCGCATGAATAGCTACACAGTTCGCCAAACGACTGAAGGCCTTGCCCGTCTCATGGACTCTAAAGGCGCTGCTAAAAAACGTGGGGTTGCGATTGCTTATGACTCACGTCATTTTTCACGCGAGTTTGCTTTCGATGCGGCGCGCGTTCTGGCGCTTCACGACATTCCGTCTTACGTTTTCGAATCACTGCGCCCTACGCCAGAGCTGTCATTTGCCATTCGCGAATTGAATACTTTGACAGGGATTATGATTACTGCTTCTCATAACCCTGCGCCTTACAATGGTTACAAGGTTTATGGCGAAGATGGCGGACAAATGCCGCCTGAAGATGCGGATCAATTGACAGACTATATCAATGAGATTGAGGATATCTTCCATATCGAACTTGCTGATGAAAATAGTGAGTTAATCACGATTATTGGCGATGACATTGACCAAAAATATTTGGAACAGGTCAAATATGTGACGATTAACCAAAAAGTCATTGATGAATTTGGTAAAAATCTCAATATCGTTTTCACACCGCTTCATGGGACTGGTGAAATGCTGGGTCGTAAAACATTGGCACAAGCTGGCTTTGAAAAAATCGCAGTTGTCGAAGCACAAGCCATTCCTGATGGTGACTTTCCAACGCTTAAGTCGCCAAATCCTGAAAGTCAAGCTGCTTTTGAGCTTTCAGAAAAACTCGGCCGTGAAGTTGACGCTGATATGTTAGTCGCAACTGACCCTGATGCTGACCGTATCGGTGTGGAAGTTCGCTTGCCAAATGGTGATTACCAACCGCTTTCTGGTAACCAAATCGGTGCTGTTTTGGCTAAGTATATCCTTGGGGCACACAAGCAAGCAGGCACTCTCCCTGCAAATGCTGCAGTTGTTAAATCGATCGTTTCGACAGAATTGGTGACAGCGATTACCAAATCTTACGACGTTAAGATGTTCAACGTCTTAACTGGTTTCAAATTCATTGCTGAGAAAATCCAAGAATTTGAAGAAACAGGTAGCCACACTTACATGATGGGATTTGAGGAGTCATTTGGTTACTTGATTAAACCTTTCGTTCGGGATAAAGATGCCATTCAAGCCTTGCTTTTAATCTGTGAAGTGGCTGCTTACTATAAATCTTTAGGCAAAACGTTGTATGATGGCATTCAGGATATCTATGCTGAATATGGTTTCTATCTTGAAAGTACGGTTTCTGTTACCCTTGAGGGGATTGACGGCGCAGCACAAATCAAAGCCGTTATGGATAAATTTCGTGGCAATCAACCGACAGCCTTTAATGGCATCAAAGTTGTCTTGATAGAAGATTTCCTTGAAAACACAGCAACTGCGGCTGATGGTTCTGTCGAAAAATTAACAACACCACCATCAAATGTACTCAAATACCATCTTGAAGATGGCTCTTGGCTTGCTGTTCGCCCTTCAGGTACTGAACCAAAAATCAAGTTCTACTTGGCTGCGGTTGGTGAAACACAAGCTGCTTCTGCTGCCAAACTTGAAGCTTTTGATGCTGAAATCAAAGCTTTCATCAAATAAGTCTTTCGATATTTCTACCTATAATGAAAAAACAAGGCTTCAGTCTGAGGACTTATTGAAAATCTTGTTTTTTTTATGGTAAAATAGGATTGTATATATTTTTGGCACTTTTTCAAAGCTAGCCATTAGAAATTAGGAAAAATTTTGAAAAAAACAACTAAACGACTTTTGTTGTCAGGCTTTATGCTGACAGCACTACTTTTTTTGACAGGCTGTGTTCAGACAAAAAATGGGCAACCAACTGGTGAAGGATTTGTCTATAATATTCTTGTTAAGCCAATGAGTGCTGCGGTTGAATTCTTCGCACATAATCTGGGCTTCGGTTTCGGTTTGGCGATTATTTTAGTCACGGTTATCGTGCGCTTGGTCATTTTGCCACTTGGTCTGAATCAAGCCTACAAATCAAGCTACATGCAAGAAAAAATGCGCTATTTGAAGCCTGTTTTGGAACCAATCCAAAACCGTATGAAAAACGCAACGACCAATGAAGAAAAAATGGCTGCTCAGTCTGAACTCATGGCGGCACAAAAAGAAAATGGTGTGAGTATGTTCAGCTCGATGGGCTGTCTACCACTCTTGATTCAGATGCCTTTCTTCTCAGCCCTCTTTTATGCAGCACGTTATACAGATGGTATTTCAACAGCGACATTCCTAGGTATTGACCTTGGTAAGTCAAGTATCATCTTAACCATTGTTGCTGGTATCTTCTACTTCGTTCAAAGTTTCCTGTCAACTATTGGCATTGATGAAGAACAGAAGAAACAAATGAAAACGATGATGTTTATGAGTCCTTTGATGATTGTTTTCTTCTCGTTCAGCTCACCTGCTGGTGTGACCCTTTACTGGGTTATCGGTGGTATCTTCGGTATCATCCAACAAGTGATTGTGACTTTCATTATCAAGCCTCATTTACGTGAGAAAATTGACAGAGAATTTGAAGCCAAACCACCTGTTGTCAAAACGGCTGGCTTGAAAGATGTCACACCTCAAAATGTTGCCAAAGCTAAACAAGACTTTAACAGTGGGATTACGACTAACAATAAGAAAAATCGAAATGCTGGCAAACAACGTAACAAACGCTGATTGACAGTCATTAAAAAAAGCGATATCATCTGAGTTCTATAATAAATCGTGTGGGAAAAATGCCCAGACGATTTTTTTGCATAAAAAATCCTTCCCTCTATAATGTGAGTTACTCAGCAACACAAAAGAGAAGGGAAGACACGTTTCGTTATGTCCTAAGTAAGGGATTATTTACAAGAAAAAGAGCTTCAGTCGTCTATCATCAGCTATTCTCAAAATACCAATATTTTCTGATTTAACCATAGTTTGACATCAAAAGTATAACATGAGATAATAAGTATAACAAAAGGAGAAATGATGCAAGAAAATCCATTCGATCCTTCTTTCGGAGGTATTCCCAATACTTATATTGAAAGAAAACAGTATTTCCCTATATGTTAAATACCGCTATTACAGGCAAAGGACCATGGAAAAGTACCATTATTTCTGGCTTACGTGGTAGTGGTAAAACAACGCTATTAACTAAAATTCTAAGGAATCTTGAGAAAAATAAGAATACGATTGTGGTGATGAGTACAATGAGTCCTCAACTACTAGACAATATCATCCACGATCTATTTTTCAGCCTCTCGGAATCAGACAGAGAAATTGTAAATAAAGAGATCACTTCTGTTGGTATTACGGGGTTATCTATTGATGTCAAAACGGACAGAAAAGAATTAATAGAAATACCACAATCTTTTCATTCTCAATTTCATGCTTTATTGACACAAATCAATCTAATAAAAGTGTCACGATTCTCATTGATGAAGTCATCGTTCAAAATGAAAAATCAAAAGAAATCATGCGGACACTTGCGAGTGAATATCAATTAGCCATTAACAAAGGTAGTCGCGTTAGTCTTTATATGGCTGGACTCCCCAATAATATTGAAAAAATTCTCCTAGAAAAAGGCTCTACTTTTATCAATAGAGCAAAAAAGGTCAATTTAAGTGATTTAAAATTAGAAGATGTAAAAGACTCCTATTTAAAAGCTTTTCAAAAACAAATCAAGTGTCAAAAAATTTCAAAAGAAACTGTTATTAAGTCAGCTGAATTAACTGAAGGTTACGCCTACTTAGTGCAGTTAATGGGATATTACCTTTGGGAAAACCTTGTCGATTTTGATATGATCGATGAAGCCTCTTTTGAGTCAGCACTGATTTCTTCAAAAGAGGATTTATTTCAAAAAGTTCATAATGTCATTTTTGGAGAATTGGCAACACAACCGAAAGCCTTTCTTATTGCTATGGCGAAAGATAATGCTGTAACAAAAGTTTCGGATTTACAGATTAGAATGAATCAAACAAAGGGTTACATCAATCAATATCGGACACGATTAAAAAATTTCGGTCTGATTGAAGTCGTTGGTCACGGGCTAATCAGGTATACCTTACCATTCATGAAAGAGTTTCTAGAAAACTATTATGAAGATGTTAATGATTGGGAATATGACTGAAAAATAGAACAAATCGCATTTTTTAGGCGCTGATTTGTTTGGCTTGGTAAACCGCACCGATTAAACCGGCGTCATTGCGTAAAAGACACGGTTTGACATCTGCAACAGTCACACCAGTCAACCGATTCAGTGATTGATGATGTTGCTTAATCTTGTCGATACGATCTGATAAGTGACCTAAAAATTCATCATTAGCACTAATACCACCACCCAATAAAATAACTTCTGGGTCAAAAGCACAAACAAGATTGAGCAGACCTTTTGCCACATCTTCATAGTAGCGATCCATGACTTTGGTGGCTAGTTCATCGCCTTGACGGACTAAATCTAATATCACGCGCGCATCTGTCACTTCTTCGCCAGTCGCTTCTTGATAGCGATGATAGAGTCCTAGCACAACGCCACTTGTAAAGTTCCAAGAGCCTGCTTCTAAGTCTTGCGTATAATCAAGTGGTTGCTGCATAGTCCAACCGATTTCACCTGCTGCGCCATGCGCGCCTTGATAGATGGCATTATTAATAATAATCCCACAACCGACAGCAGTTCCAAGTGAAATCACAATGTAATTTTCAATGCCTTGCACATTACCAATCCATTGCTCAGCGATAGCAACACAGTTGGCATCATTTTTGATGACAACGGGTAACTGAAACGCCGTTTCACAGGCTTCTTTAAGATTCATATCAAAAAATGCTGTAATGGCACCAGCAGTGACCATATAGCCATCTTTACGAACAATGCCTGGCACACTAACCCCAACACTTAGGATAGTGTGCTTTTCTTGATATCTTTTGACTTGTTTGGTCATATTGGTCAGCATCAATTCCCCATCATCTGGTGTCGTCACAAACGACCCTTTTTCAAGAATCTCGCCATTTTCATCTACCAAACCATATTTGACTGATGTTCCACCAATATCAAATCCTACATAATGTGTCATCTATATCTCCCTAATGTCTCTGTCACCCAACTTTTTAATTACCTTGACAAAGGCTTGCTGTCTGATTAAAAAGCAGTCATCTATTGCTAATTTGTCATAAAATAATAACTTTTAACGCTTTAGTTTAACACCTCAAAACTCAAACTAGGTCGCGCATTTAAGTTCAGTCCTGCTAGATGTCCTTGGTTATAGTCACAGACACTAGCATAGGCAATCATCCCAGCATTATCTCCACAAAGCCTAAGGGGTGGTATCACCACATCAATGGCTGTGATTTCAGCGGCTAAACGTTCACGTAGTCCTTGATTTGCTGCCACACCGCCTGCGACCACTAGCATTTTCACTGGGAATTGTTTTAAAGCTGTTTTCGTTTTAGCCAATAAAACATCCATCACGGCAGCCTGAAAACTTGCGCATAAGTCTTTTTTATCCAGTGTCTGACCTTTTTGCTCTGCATTATGAACGGTGTTAATAAAGGCTGATTTGAGACCTGAGAAGCTAAATTCAAGATCAGGGTCGTCATGTTTCATCATAGCCCGTGGAAAATTAAAGACATCTTGCCCTTGGCGGGCTAGACCATCAATTTCTCTACCTGCTGGATAGGTCAAGTTCATTACCCGACCAACTTTATCGTAGGCTTCACCAACGGCATCATCACGCGTTTCGCCAATGATTTTATAATCACCGAGCGCTGCCACATAGACAAGTTCGGTATGACCGCCACTCACGAGTAAAGCCATCAGTGGAAATTCAAGCGGTTTAACTTGGCGAGCTGCCCACAAGTGACCAGCCATATGATTGACTGGCACAAGCGGCAAGTGATTCGCCCAAGCAAAGGCTTTGGCTGCTGCAACGCCCACTAGAAGTGCCCCAACAAGACCCGGCCCCTCAGTAACAGCTACTGCTGTCAAATCAGCGGGTGTAATCTCAGCCTCTGCCATCGCTTCATTGATACAGGCTGTAATCACTTCGACATGGTGACGACTAGCAACTTCCGGTACGACACCGCCAAAACGTTTGTGACTCGCGATTTGACTCGCAATCACGTTGCTCAACAGCTCCTGACCATTTTTCAAGACCGCAACACTCGTCTCATCACAAGAAGTCTCAAAAGCTAATATATACTGTTCTGTCATTTTTCTCTCTTCATTAAAATCGCATCTTCTTGCGGATTTTGATAGTAATTTTTTCTTTGATAAAAAGCCTCGAAGTCAAATTTTTCGTATAATTTCCGTGCTCTTTCATTTGATTCGCGGACTTCTAGGAAGAT
This sequence comes from Pseudolactococcus yaeyamensis, assembly GCF_054658615.1. Taxonomy (NCBI): domain Bacteria; kingdom Bacillati; phylum Bacillota; class Bacilli; order Lactobacillales; family Streptococcaceae; genus Pseudolactococcus; species Pseudolactococcus yaeyamensis. Next base: position 7,456 of record NZ_BAAGGP010000035.1, on the reverse strand, counting down.
TTTTCCGTCAAGTTCTACTAACTGTTTAAGTAGTAGGCTTGCAATCCCTTGCGACTGATAGGCTTTCGCAACAGCGATATTGGTGATTTCAATTTCATCCATGACGACTGACAGCGCTAGAAAACCAAGAACTTTCTGGTCTTCTGAAAAAGCCAGATAGTAGACGGTCTCTTCACGCAAAAGATCCGCGAAAGTCTGCTCAAAAGTCCAAGGCGATATGTCGTATAGCTCGTCTAAAATCGCCTGAATGTCTCCTGCAAAATCACGATAGCAGTCTGTCAAAAAATTGAGTTTTCTAATGCTAATCATACGGCTCGTTTATCACTTTTCGCTACTAACTGCTTGACCATCCAAAGCCCATCCAGTTCATTTTCGTAGTAGCCGAGTAAAATTTCTTTTGTTTCAAATCCTAATTTGCGATACATAGCTTGAGCAGGTAAATTATTTCTTTTCACTTCTAAAGTCAATGAATTGACGCCCAGTTGTCGCATCAATTCAGCCAGTCTCTTCACCAGATTTGATCCAATGCCTTGGCGCTGAAAAGCGCTTAAAACACCTAAATTTGACAAGTGAACTGACTTCTTCTCAAGCACGACACGCGCCCCAATAAAACCAACGATTTTGCCATCAGCCTCAGCCGTGATAAAAATCGCATGTTCATTAGTGATGATTTCATGCTCAAAATGTGAAAAAATCCACGGCGTATCGCCTGCATAGATGTCACGCTCAATCGCCAGAAAGCTCACAATATCTTCACGTTCAGCGATACGATAGCGCGCACGATCCATCACCACATCCAAATCGACATCATCAAAAGCCCGATATTGTCGAAAATCATGAACTTCAAATTTTTTGGATATAGTGTGTATCAGTGTCTTCATCTTCTGCATGTGTCTCCAACCATTTCTCTTCTGCTTCAACTTTTTTCAAATACTCTGGGACAAATGTGTCCACATCTACTGGCTCATAACCTGCGCCCAAGTGCGCGATTTGATAGGCGTTAGGCAATCTGAGCTCAGCATTTTCAACAAACTTGGCTTGCGGTAGGGTCTGTGAAATCAGCTCTCGAAAGTTTGCTAGCTCACCTGTAAAGTACAGGTCTTGCTCATTTTTCAGTATATCCAATAACTTGTCGAGTGATATATGCTGCTCTTGACTGACGCTAAGACCATTTTCATAAATACCAGCATAGACATTCTGCCGTCTGGCGTCGATAATGGGCACAACTTTGCCTGCCACAGCAATATTTGCCGCAATTGCAGCTAGGCTTGAAATGCCAACAAGGTCGATGTTCAACGTGCTGGCCAAGGTTTTAGCCGTTGTGACGGCAATTCGAAGACCAGTGTAGCTGCCCGGACCTTGTGCCACAGCGATTCGGTCCAAGTCTTCAGGCTCAATGCCTGCATTTGTCATCAGAAAGTCAATCGCAGGCATCAGCGTTAGACTGTGATTTTTTTTGATGTTTAAATCAATCTTCCCAAGCAGAGTGTCGTCTTCTGTCAAGGCGACAGACAGTGCCTGACTTGAGGTATCAAAAGCTAATAGTTTCATTTCCTGTGCTAACTTCCTAAGGTTTACAGCCAAAACTACCATTCTACCACTTGAAATTGGGTAAAATTGTGTTGGTTGAGTATATTACTATTTTATGATAAAATATAAGTAATTGCAATAATGCGACCTGTATTAAAGGTGCACCTGTAAAATTAAATTACTATACTGGAGAAAAATATGCTTTTCAAAGTCTTTTACCAAGAATCTAAAAAACGTAGCCCTAAACGCGAAACAACACATTCACTCTACTTAGAGCTTGACACAACTGATGTTCGTCAAGGTATCATCTCAAGCCCGCGAAATCATGCGTGACAATACAGATTACCATGTTGAATTTATTGATGCCATCAGTGATGCGCAAGCAGCATACGAGAGAGAATCCGAAGTCTTTAACATCACAAGTTTTTTCATAAACGAAAAAAGAAATCACAAAAAAGAAAAGAGAAAGATGACTACAAATAGCTACACCAATCTAAACATCAAACCCGATGAAGTCGCGGTTTTCGCCATTGGCGGACTCGGCGAAATCGGTAAAAACACTTACGGTGTTGAGTATCAAGATGAGATTATCATCGTTGATGCCGGCATCAAATTTCCAGAAGACGATTTGCTCGGCGTTGACTATGTCATTCCTGACTATAGCTACATCGTTGAAAATCAAGACCGCATTAAAGGTGTTTTCATCACCCATGGTCACGAAGACCATATCGGTGGCATTCCTTTCCTCCTGAAACAAGCCAATGTGCCGATTTATGCTGGCCCCTTATCCCTCGCTTTAATCCGCGGCAAACTTGAAGAACATGGTCTCTTGCGTGATGCTAAACTCTTTGAAATCCATCCTGATGATGAGATTGCTTTCAAATACTTGAAACTGTCATTCTTTCGGACAACTCACTCCATCCCAGAGCCTATCGCCATGGTCATTGACACGCCGCAAGGTAAAATCGTTGCCACTGGTGACTTCAAGTTTGACTTTACACCCGTTGGTGAGCCGGCTGACCTGCACCGCATGGCGGCACTTGGCGAAGAAGGCGTGCTCCTGCTCCTCTCTGACTCAACAAATGCTGAGATTCCCACTTTCTCACATTCTGAAAAAGTGGTCGGCGCGTCCATTCAAAAAATCTTTGAGCGGATTGAAGGTCGGATTATTTTCGCCTCATTTGCCTCAAATATCTTCCGTTTGCAACAAGCCGTTGAGGGGGCTGTTAAGACTGGTCGTAAAATCGTTGTCTTCGGCCGTTCAATGGAGAAAGCCATTGTCAATGGGATTGAACTTGGTTATATCAAAGCACCAAAAGACACTTTTATCGAACCCGGTGAAGTCAATCAGTACCAACCGCATGAGTTACTGATTATGTGTACTGGCTCACAGGGCGAACCAATGGCTGCGCTCAGTCGTATCGCCAATGGCATGCACCGTTTTGTGACCTTGCAAATGGGCGACACCGTTGTCTTCTCATCTAATGCTATTCCTGGGAATACGCATGGTGTGAATCAATTAATTAACCGTATTTCTGAGGCGGGTGCTAAAGTCATTTATGGTAAAATGAACAACATTCATACCTCTGGTCATGGTGGGCAGCAAGAGCAGAAACTCATGCTCCGTTTGATTAAGCCGAAATATTTCATGCCAGTCCATGGCGAATATCGCATGCTGAAAATCCATGCGGGTCTTGCCCAAGATACCGGTGTGCTGAAAGAAAACTGTTTCATTTTTGAAAATGGTGATGTTCTGGCTTTGACCGCTGACTCTGCACGCCCTGCAGGTCACTTCAACGCCCAAGATACCTACGTCGATGGTAATGGTATCGGAGATATCGGCAACGCTGTCCTTCGTGACCGTCATGAGCTGTCAGAAGACGGTGTCGTCCTTGCCGTGGCAACGGTTGACTTCAAGAGCAAGATGATTTTAGCGGGGCCTGATATGCTCAGCCGTGGTTTTATCTATATGCGTGAGTCTGGCGATTTGATTCGCTCAGGTCAACGTGTCTTGTTCAATGCCATTCGCAAAGCCATGAATGATGAAAATGCTAATGAAGCAAGTGTGGCACGTGCCATGTCAGATGCGATTAAACCTTTCTTCTATCGTGAGTTAGAACGTGAACCGATTATCATTCCGATGGTTTTGACACCTGATAGAAAATAATCTCGTTTATCAACCAAAATGGCGCTACAATAAATCGTTTGGGAAAATTTTCCATGCGATTTTTTTGTAGCAAAAAATCCTTCCTTTTCTTCTATGATGTGAGTTACTCAGCATCACAAAAGAAAAGGAAGGACAGGCTTCATTATCTTATATCCTTACAAAACATAAGCACATTAGCCATAATATCACCTACTTCTTTCATTGGATACAAGCAGTTCTATTATTCAGACATTTTTCTAAAGAGATAAGCCTCGAATTGGTCTTTTACCTCTTTACGTCTTCTCACCGCAATCGGCAATTTTTGACCATTTTCCATGTGACAGTCATTTTGAACGATCCGCTTGACCTTAGCCAAGTTGACTAAAAAACTCCGTTCTATTTGTAAAAAATCAAGCGATGTGTCAAATAAATCTAGCCACCACTTCATACTTTTATTATGATGATAGAATTGTTTCCCTACGATGATAGAAACTTTTTTATTGACGGATTCGATATATTCAAAATCCTCAATTTTCACCCTGACCATCGCATCTTGTTCAGGATTATAAAGCATCATATGAGATTTGGCTAACTCTTTCTCGTAACTTTCTAAAACTTCTGCGACATCTGCTAATTGAGCTGGTTTTGGAATAAAACGGAAGACCTGATAACGAAAAGCTTCAAAGACTCTTTCTTCATAACTCGTCACCATGACCACTTTGGCATGCTTGTTCTTCAACAACTTTTCAGCAAGCTCGAACCCGTTGATTTTCGGCATATCGATGTCAAGGAAAAAAAGGGCATATTTTTTCTGATGTTCTAGCAGCTCATAACCGTCTGTATAGCACACGACTTCAACTTCTAGGTCCATCTTTTGGGTCGTAAGTAGCACCACTTTTTCAAGTGCCTCCAGAAAAATAGGCTCATCATCACAAATCGCTATCTTTATCATTCTCTTTCCTAACTCTCTAACTCTAAATTCGGCAAAAAAACGTTAGTTTTAAAGCTATTTCCCCTTACTTCATAAGAGACTTTACCACTATATTTTTCGATGATGCCTTGGATATTTTTAACACCCAAGCCTTTATGATTATTTTTCAGTTTTGAAATCGGTAGACCATTGTCAAATTCAACTGTTTCCGCCAAGGGATTTTCCAGTTTGAACAACAGGCCTTGAGGCAACTCCTCAACTAAAAATGAAATAGCTTGCGCCTCTTCTGTGACTGCTTTAGTTGCCTCCAAAGCATTTTTAAAAAGATTTGTAAATAACACAACATTATCCATATCACTTAGTTCAAAAGCGGCTGGAAATCGCCCTTTAAAGGTCAAAATGTCAAGTGATAACTGGTATTTTTCAAATAAATCCTTTAAGATGACATTTAATAAAGGGATGTTCGTGATTTCTATACTCCGAGTCAAGAAATGTTCGTTAATATCAAATATATAAGAACTTGCCTGCTCATAGTCTTGATTTTTCAGCAGATAAGTCAATGCTAGGAAATGGCTACGCAAATCGTGTCTCAACTTTTGCATATCTTTTTCTTTTTCTAGTAATGCCTCATAATACGCTTCTTGTTGCTCTAACAACTCCTCACTCACGTGCATATATTCCCACTGAACTTGACGGTCAACAAAGGCTCTAAAAAATAGCCAACATAGCAATGTAAAAAAGAAGGATCGACAGCCGAGTACGGTGATACTTTCAACTGTCCAAGTAGTTGTGTCAACGCCGAAATGATAAAAAGGAGCAAAAGCGCCTAGAGTGATCATGTAAGTAACGACTGTAACCTTTTCTGCCTTAGATAATTTTTTAGAATCTGACCCGTATTCATGTATATTTGTCAATTTTGTCGAACCAAAAATGATGAGCAATATCACAAATTGTAGATACTCTATCTCAAAACCATAGTCTTGATAAGTTTGAGCTCTCTCATGGATAATTGACAATATCTCAATCTTACCTGTCAAAAATAAGATGCAGAAGAACCCTAGCATCACACCTGAGACCACTAGCATTTCCTGCCATCCTTCACCTTTGGAAAAGATAATGATTAAAATGGCAATAAGAACACTTATCGTGCCATTAACACCAAAGATATAGACACCTAGGACTAATAAAGCAAGTCTGATTAAAGCGGTTCTCAAGTCATTCTTGTCCCTTGCATAATACAGTCATATATCAATTACCAATAATAATTTACTTACTGTTAGGATTATACCTATCACAATATATACCACACCTTCTTCATATTTACGAAATTCCCTTATCGTAATGATAGTCATTTTATATGATACTCTAAATTTGCTTAAAGTACAAATGAAAATAACGTTGTGACTGAAATTAACAATTTAAGTTTTCAAACGCAAAGCATTCAAAGAAAACGAAACAAAGATAGCCAAAATAAAAAAATCCAAAAGATGGCCTCTCTTGAATTATTTGATGTGTATTACTGCCTAATTCGGTTTATTTCGGCAGAACTTCAGCAATCCGTTGTACCGCTAACTTAACTTGGTCAAGTGGTGCTGCGACATTAAATCGTGCATGACCTTTGCCTTCATTACCAAAATTTATGCCGTCATTCAAGATGACTTTGGCTTGTTCACGCAAAAGTTGCTGTAGGGCGTTGTGGGACAGACCATAAGCACTGAAGTCTAACCAGACCAGATAGCTGCCTTCTGGTTTCATAACTTTAACCTTGGGTGCGTGTTCAGCGAAATAAGCGATGAGGTAGTTGATATTTTCTTCTAGTACTTGCTTGAGTTCTTGCAGCCATGGCTGACCGTAGGTCAGCGCTGTTTCAGTCGTGATGAGACCCAAAGTAGAAATTTCGTGCTGGTTATTGGCTAACTGGCGGTCTCTAAATTGCTTTCTGAGGGTCGGATTTTCGATGATGGCAAAAGCATTTTTGGTGCCGGCGATATTAAAGGTTTTCGTGGCACTGGCTAAGATGACGGTAAAATCACGATAATCGCCAACGGTATTGATACTGTGGTGCTGATGCCCAAAGAGGGGCAGGTCTTGATGAATTTCATCTGACACGAGGATAACTTGGTGCTTGCGACAGAGCTCTGCCATGCGCGATAACTCTTCCTTAGTCCAAACACGACCACCGGGGTTATGCGGGCTACAAAAAGCGTAAAGTTTGACATCGTTGTCGATGATGTCTTGCTCCAACTGTTCAAAATCAATGGTAAAGCGACCTTCCCGCTCAACAAGTGAGTTCGTCACAAGTTTGCGCTGATTAAGCTTAATCGAGCGGGCAAAAGGCGGATAGAGTGGCGTGTTGATGAGAATGGCATCGCCGACTTGCGTAAAAGCCTGAATGCTAACAGATAGTGCTGGCACGACACCTTCAATCAGGGTGATGTCGGCTTTCTCAATCACGTAGCCGTGTTGATTTTTCTCCCAAGCGATAATCGCTTCAAAAAGCGAAGGTGCTGGATAGGCATAGCCGTAAACACCAAAAGTTGAGAATTTTTGAATGGCAACAGTCATCTCAGGAAAGGTCTCAAAGTCCATATCGGCAATCCACATCGGTAAAATTTCCGCATCTTTTTCCGTTGCCTGCCATTTGACAGAATGGTTGCCTAATCGTTTCGGCGCTGTTTTAAAATTATAAGTTCTTGCCATATATCATCACACTTTCAAGGCATCACGGTCGTTTCATAAACTTTTTATTACGTCAGTCAATATCTTCTCATTCACCAAGCATTTCAATAGATTCTGCTTGACACTAACCCTTTTATTTACTTGTTTCAAATAAGTACGATGAGCCAAAA
>NZ_BAAGGP010000034.1:0-28393 GCF_054658615.1 Pseudolactococcus yaeyamensis | reverse complement strand
TAGAGGAGCTGAGACAATTCGCAAGAGGGGTGTGTATACAACAAAAATAATTGAGAACAAAACGCTATAACTCCTTATATCACAAGGCGGAATAGTGTTTTTCTGATTTTTAACTGTCAAACTCGGGGAATCAAGGTGTCGAAGTCCTAACTCAGGCACCAAAAGAATTAATTATTCTCTAAATTCAAGAAATAGTTGAAAATCTAGCGAAATGGTTGGAAATATGATAAAATGGAGAGAACCTATAAGTATGCAAAAAATGAAAGTGAGAACATAAAAAATGGTAGCAGCAAACGAACTCAAGGCGGGCATGACTTTTGAAACAGATGGCAAACTTTTGCGCGTCTTAGAAGCAAGTCATCACAAACCTGGTAAAGGGAATACGATTATGCGGATGAAACTTCGTGATGTCCGGACTGGTTCGACTTTTGATACGTCTTATCGTCCAGAGGAAAAATTTGATCAAGCGATTATTGAAACGCACAATGCGCAATACCTCTATCAAATGGATGATACAGCTTATTTCATGGATAATGAAACTTATGACCAATATGAAATTCCAGTAGCAAGTGTTGCAGACGAATTGAAATTTATCCTTGAAAATGAAGAAGTGAAAATCCAATTCTTCGGCTCAGAAGTCATCGGTGTTCAGGTGCCAACAACAGTTGTTTTGACAGTAACTGAAACACAACCGTCTATTAAAGGCGCAACTGTAACAGGTTCTGGTAAACCAGCTACGATGGAGACAGGTCTTGTGGTTAACGTCCCTGACTTTATTGAAGTGGGGCAAAAACTTGAAATTAATACTGAGACAGGTGCTTATTTGAAACGTGCTTAATCACGCCTGTGATGAAGACAGTTGGTGATAGCTAGTCTCTCCGAAACTAGCTATCACCGCATTATCTATGTCCTAAGAAACGGGGAAAGAAATTATGACAGATACAGATAAAATTACAAGTGCCGAAACACTCGGCGAAATCGTCATTGCACCACAAGTTGTTGAAACAATTGTCGCAGTTGCTGCCGCAAAAATTGATGGTGTCTATGGCCTACGTAATAAACGTTTTGCAGACCGTATTGGTAAAAAAGCAGACGGTCGTGGCGTTTATGTTCATCAAGAAGATGACAGAGTTGTCGTGGACATCTATGTTTACTTGACTTATGGCATTTCTGTGCCAAATGTTGCTATGGAAATGCAACGTGTGGTCAAAGATAACGTCCTTGATATGAGTGATATTGTGATTGATGAAGTCAATATCCATGTTGCGGGTGTTGTGCCTGAAAAGACACCAAAACCAGACTTCAAAGAACTCTTTGATGAGGACTTTTTGGATGTCGACTAAGCCATTAAGCCAGCATGAAATTCGCATTCGTGCTGTACAATCCCTCTACCAACTCGAAATGACGCCTGATGAAACTGTCGAAGATGCCATGGTGTTTGCCTTGACCAATGACGACAGACTGGCAAGCCAAGAACAGGTGGCTGAAAATCCAGTCGCTGTTAAGCCTAAGCGCAAAGGTTCAGGCACTGTCTACTCCTTTACACCCAACCGTGAAGGTGGCGTGACCAAGCAAGCCTTGGGGACAGATTCTGTTACTGCTAGTCCAGAACCGACGGTTGTCATTTCGGCTGCGGCTTATGTCTTGACAGATCGCTTTGATGACGGCCATAAGCCTAACCTAGAATTTATGATGGCTTTGGTTTACGGTGTTCGTGCTAAGAAAGCAGAGCTTGATGCGCAAATCACAACCCATTTGGCGAAAAATTGGTCGGTAAAACGCTTATCACCAATCAATCGTGTGATTTTAAGACTAGGAGCCTTTGAGATTTTGTTTGCTGAGACGCCACGTATCGTGGCAATTAATGAAGCTATCGAACTTGCCAAAGCTTTCAACGATGAAAAAGATGCCAAGTTTATCAATGCGATTTTAACTAAAATCGGTGAATAATTAGCCGACATCCATGATTAAAAAATCCCTGAACAGTTCAAATACTGCTCAGGGATTTTTTCTAATCTCTTCAAGTTAGTTTTCCTTGTGTGTTTGATGTTCCTGTATATTCTCGTCTACTTCGATAGCGGAATAGGCAACATCATGCTTTTCTAAAATCGCGCGTGCTGCTGATTTGGCAAGGCTTTGATCGGCAATGGTGATGGTCATATGTAACATGGCAGCGTGTTTTTCACCATCAATTGACCAGATGCAGAGTTCCGTCGTTTGATCGATTTCAGGTGCGCTTTCCAACTCGGCGACCAAGGCGGTATAATTGACGGTTTCAGGTGCTGCCTCCATTAAAATTCGCAACGTACCAATAAATTTTGGAATAGCCTTGGTCAAGATAAAGATTGAAATGGATAAGGATAAAAGTGGGTCTAGCCAATACCAAGGTTTGAAATGCATGACAATAGACAAAATCAGCACAGCAAGCCAACCGAGGACGTCCTCTAACATATGGAGGTTAAGGATACTTTCGTTGCGAGATTGTCCTCTCGTCATTAAATAAGCCCCATAACCATTGGCAATAACAGCGACAATCGCGAGCCAGAACATCCCAGTCGTTTGAACAGGTGTCGGATGTAGCAGGCGTGGTAGGGCTTCTAGGATAACGAGGGTGGAGCCGAAGAGCAGGATAACGCTTGTAATCAAGGCGCCGAGCAGGGAAAAACGGCGATAGCCTAGGGTGTAGGAATGATTCGATTTCTTACGCGAGATCTTCTCGAAAAACCAAGCAAAGCCGACCGCAATCGCATCACCTGTATCATGGACGGCATCTGAGAGAATGGCGACAGAGCCGAACATGGCGCCAAAAATAAATTCAAGAATAGCGAAAACGATGTTTAAAACAAAAACAATCGTGATGCGTTTGCCGGATTCCGCATTAGGCGTCGTATGATGATGTTTGTGAGTCATGGATGTGGTCGCTTTCTAATTCTTGCGCATGGGCAATGGAGAGTTTGAGGAGTTGTAGGATGTGGCTATCGCCAATTTGATAATTGATGGTTTTGCCATCTCTGGCTTGAGTAACGAGCTGATGGACTTTGAGTATCTTGAGTTGATGGGAGGCGGCTGACTGTTCTAAGCCGATAGCATCAGAAATTTGAGAGACGTTTTGTTGTCCCTCAGATAAGAGTAGTAAGATTTTAACGCGAGAAGGATTGGCTAGAATCTTGTGAATATGGATAATTTCTGTAAGGACTTCATTTGAAATGTTTTTCATATGAATATTATATCATGTGTGTAAATCGAAAGCAAGACCCTATTGGATTAAAATCACGTCAGAATAATTGGCATCAATCCCCATTTTTTCAGAGAGATTTGGTAGAATAGAGATAGAGCGCTTTCAATAAAAAAGCTGATCGTAATGTATAGAAAGAAGATACACATGACACAACCATTATTTCTTAACTCCGTTTTTCAGGAAAAAATCTGGGGTGGCGACCATCTCAAGGCTTTTGGCTATGACTTGCCGTCAAATAAAATCGGGGAGTATTGGGCGATTTCTGCTCATCCTAATGGTGTTTCAACCATTAAAAATGGCGAATTTGCGGGGCAAACCTTAGATGTGCTTTACAAAAATCATCGGGAATTATTTGGTAATTCTCAAAAAGAAGTATTTCCACTCTTAACTAAAATTTTGGATGCTAATGACTGGCTCAGTGTTCAGGTTCATCCAGACGATACTTATGGTCTAGCGCATGAAGGTGAGTTAGGGAAGACGGAGTGCTGGTACATTATCGCGGCGGAGCCTGATGCTGAAATCATCTATGGTCACCATGCGAAAGATAAGGCAGAACTACGTGCGATGATTGAGGCTGGCGACTGGGAGCATTTATTGACGAAAGTCAAGGTCAAGGCTGGTGATTTCTTCTATGTACCAAGTGGGACGATGCATGCCATTGGTAAGGGGATTTTGATTTTGGAAACGCAACAATCATCAGACACGACTTACCGTGTCTATGACTTTGACCGCAAAGATGATGCGGGTAATCTCCGCGAGCTACATATCGACAAATCAATCGATGTGTTGAATTACGGTGCGCCTGCCAATACGACACCAGTCGTGACAACTTTACCTCATCTTGTCAAAACCTCTTATGTGTCGAACGACTTTTTCACGGTTGAAAAATGGGCCATTTCTGGTCCTGTCGACTTTACTAAAATAGCACCTTATACGCTGTGCTCTGTTTTAGATGGTCAAGGTAGCTTGAGCGTTGCAGGGGTAAGTTATCCAGTCCAAAAAGGTGATCACTTTGTTTTGACAAGTGATATTTCAGACTGGCAATTCGATGGACAATTAAGCGTCATTGCCAGTCATGATGGGGAACAAGCAGGGTAGAAGTTAAACATTTAATGATGTATGAAATAAGTTACTTCATACATTATTAAACTAGCGTGCAGATAAAAAGTTGGGCAAAAGTTTCAAAAATAAAAAATGCCTGAAAGTTGTTTTTGGAAACATTGCTTTCAGGCATTTTGAAATTGCAAATTAGCTAAAATGGGGGAACAGTTCGAGATTCTAATGTCAATTTTATCGTTTTGACCCTGTCAGTGGTAGATTGAAGATGAAGCAAGACTCAACTCATCCCAGCTACCCAGCCAGTCGCTAGTGCCGTGGTGATGTTATAGCCACCCGTATGGGCATTGATATCCAAGACTTCACCTGCAAAGTGCAAATCTGCTACCGATTTACTCATCAGTGTTTTGGGTTTGATGTCACTCAAATCAACGCCACCTGCAGTCACAAAAGATTTTGCTAGGCTCATGGTACCTGTGACTTTTAGTGGGAAGCTTTTCATGAGTTGATAGAGTTCGTTTAATTTTTTAACCGAGACTTGTTTGACTTTTGCGTCTAGGTCAATCCCTGCTGTGGTGATGAGAAACTCTGCTAAACGTTCTTGGAGCAGTAGTTTTGCGACGTTCTTTACAGACTTGTCTCGCAGTGCTTCAAATTTGTCAGAGATATCATCCGCTGACACTGTCGGAAGAAAATCCAAAGCAAGCTCATCAGTCCCATTGCCCATGACAAAAGTCGAGGCACGTAGCGCAGCAGGGCCGGATAAGCCAAAGTGGGTAAAGAGGAGGTCGTGGGTAATGGGGTGCTGGTTGATGGTTAGGGTAATGTCACGCAAGGAAATTCCTTGCAAGGTCTTGTGTGGAAAGTCTGTCGTGATGGGACTTTCAGCTGGCTTTAAGTCGGTGACTTTCAGTTTGAAATGTCGCGCGATGTCGTGACCGTAGCCGGTCGAACCAGTTGAAGGGTAGGATTTTCCGCCAGTCGTGACGATGAGTTTGCGACTTGAAAAGGCGGTATCAGCTATTTTAACTAAGAAAGTACCATCGTCAGCTTTTGTTGTCGATAGCACTTCTGAGTTGGTCAAAATCGTCACACCCTGTTCGACCATTTTAGCCTGTAAAGTAGAGATGATTGTTTGAGCTTTGTCTGTTGTTGGAAAAATGCGACCGTGGTCTTCTATTTTGAGAGGTGTGCCATTATTTTCAAAAAAGGCGATAATATCATGATTGTCGAACTGGGCAAAGGTGCTGTAGAGGAACTTGCTACCGTGTGGGATATTCTCAAGAATTTCTTCTAAGGTGCCGTTATTGGTCACATTGCAACGTCCGCCACCTGTCATGGAGAGCTTCTTACCGAGTGTTTTATTTTTTTCGAGTATCAGTGTCTTGCGGCCGTAGTAGCTACTGGCAATGGCTGCCATCATACCTGCGGGACCACCACCAATGATAATCGTATCGTAATTTGTTTTCATATCTTTTATTGTAGCATATCTCGGTCTTGGTCGAGTGATAATCGTATTATAATATCAGTAAAATGGGAAATTTTCTTTGAAATTTCAAGATTATCATTGACAAAACAAGTTGTACTATATATAATAGTACACAAGGAGTAACGAAGTGTGATGCTGAAGTTTGAACAGTTAATAGAGAGTTAATCATCAAAACATCTCACTTTTAATGGACACCTCACCTTAAGGTGAAATGAGGAAAATAAGGAGAATTATGAATTTTTTTAAACGAGCAATCCGTTCAGTGACACGACAAAAGTCAAAATCAATCATTTTATTTGCGGTTATTTTCATACTTGGAAATATCTTAGCAGGTAGTGTCATTATTCAACAATCGACACAAAATGTTGAAAAAACGACCAAAGAGCAAATGGGGGCTATCGCCACGGTTGGGATAGACTATAGTGATACAAAGCGACAAAAAGAAATGGAGCAGATGACGACGGATGATTATACGGCGTTAGATGAAAAATTAATCCAAAAAATTGCGGATAGTCCCTACATCAAAAATTATGACTATTCTGAACAAAATGGTTTTCAATCCCAAAAACTCAAACCCTATGATCCAACTGCAGATAAAAAATCTGAAGATAAAGCTAATGAAGCCATTGAAGGCGGTCTTAATACCTATATTCCTATAAGAGGTGTTCAAGATCATAAAATCATGGATATTGCTTTAGGAAAAATCAAATTGGTAGAGGGCAGCGTTTTCACAGAAAATGATATTAAAAAAGGATCAAATGTTGTTCTAATTTCTAAAAAATTTGCTGAAAAAAATGGCCTTCATGTCGGGGATGAAATGACCATTGACCAAAGTACAGATGTTTTTAGTTCTCCTGAGGATGACAATAAGCAAGATAGCGGTAAGACATTCGATACGAAAGTCAAAGTAGTAGGGACTTACGATGTACTTGAAGCTGTTCAGAAAAAGTCAGGTCAATCTGGCAAAGCCTCAAATGATTCAGTCGTTTATGCGGCTGCCTTTCCTGGCGGCTCAACACAAGATATGTTTGATTTTAACAATTATAACACAGTCTATATGCCAAATAAATTAGTCCATACGATGGGTCAAGCCTTTAATGACATTCTCATGGCAGAATATCCTGATATGATGGGGGGGATGAGTGAAGAGGAGATAAAAGCAGCATCTAAGCCTTACTATACGCCGATTTTTCAGTTGAAATCAGTGGATGATCTTGAGAAATTTAAAGCTGACACTAAGCCACTTTTACCAAAATTTTATTCTGTGATGGCATCTACAGATGAGTTTAACAACATCGCAGGGCAATTTAATAAATTATCTAAAATTGCAAAGGCAGTGATTATCGCTGCGGTTCTATTATCAATTATTTTAATTCTGTTGGTCATCTTACTCTTTATGCGAGATCGAAAACGTGAACTAGGCATTTACCTATCACTTGGCGACAAAAAATCTAATGTCATTTTACAGATTATGGTTGAAGTGTTGACGGTTGCAATCGTCGCACTCGTGATTTCGTTAATTACAGGTAAGTTTTTAGGTAGTTTTGCTTCTGAAGCCTTTCTCAGTTCAGACAGTGGTCAGGCGACAGATGGTATGATGGGTGGTAGTGTGTTGAGCTCATCTGCTATGTTTAATATGGGAACAATGGTTGATGCACAAACAATCGTGGATAATTATGCGGTCTCCTTTACACCATTTTACATTGTGACTTATCTGCTCGCAGGTCTAGGAACAGTTATCGTCTCAGTCTTATTATCAACGCTTTATATCTTCAAATTAAAGCCAAAGAAAATCTTGTTGGGGTAAACAGCTATGTCAATTATTGAAACCAAAAAACTGAATTATTACTATCAAGATGGTGATATGCAGCGTTATATTTTACGTGATGTATCAGTTAGCTTTGAAAAAGGGAAATTCTATGCAATTGTTGGAGAGTCGGGTTCAGGAAAAACAACATTTTTATCCATGATTGCTGGTTTGGATGTGGCAAAAGAAGGACAAGTCCTTTTTGAAGGCACAGACATACAGACGATTGGTCTTGAAAATTACCGTCGCAATAAAATCTCAATTGTTTTTCAAAATAATAATCTGGTGCCTTACTTAACTGCGGCTGAAAATGTTCTGGTGGCTATGGACATCACGGATAACACTTTACCTGCAGATCAAAAAATAGTGGCTTATAATCTCTTGGATTATATCGGGATTACACGTGAAAAAGCTGATCGTTTGGTCAGTGAGCTATCAGGTGGTGAGCAGCAAAGGATTGCGATTGCTCGGGCGCTGGCGACTAATAGTGATGTTATTTTAGCAGATGAGCCAACTGGGAATTTGGATGAAGAACGTGAAGGTGAGATTGTTGCGATTTTTAAACGTTTGGCACATGAAAATGATAAGGCTGTGATTGTTGTGACCCATTCGCAAGAAGTATCTAAAGAATCTGATGTAACTTACCGTTTGAAAAAGGGAAATTTAACACATGAGTGATTTTTTATCAAATTTTACCAATGATAAATACAAGAAAGATGTCACGAGGCTTAAGGATGTTACACCTGAAACAGACGCCTCAGACATTGAATCAAAATCTTCGGCAGTTGTCTCTGATAAGTCGACTACTGCTGTAACTGATGACATCGTAGAAGCTGAAATCGTCAATGACATTGTGAGCGACATGCCAGAAGATGAAATCGTTAAGGATAAGCTTAATGATGCTCCCAAAAACGAAAGTGACGACCATCTAGACTCACTTCTGACAAATTTAGAGGCATCTTTGCGCAATGATGAGTTGCTTGTCAAAGATCAATCTTTTGCTAAAAAACAAAGAGTGAAGCGAGGTATTATTGTAGTAGTCAGTCTTCAGCTGGTGGCTGGGGTTGCATGGTTTTATTATGGTCAGACACATATCACAGTCCCTGACTTTACAGGAAAACTTGTGAGCACAGCACAAACTTGGGCAGATGAGCATAAGGTTAAATTGGATGTGAACCGCATCTATGATTTCAATGAGAAGGTTAATCTTGTCGTTAAAGCATCAGACAAAAATAGGACGATTTCCAAGAAGAAAGCGGTCAAATTGACAGTTAGTCTGGGCGCTGATCCCAAAGAGAAGATTGAACTCCCTGATTTTTCTAAGTTATCTCTTGCGCAAGCGCGTGAGTTCATTAAGAAAAATAAACTTGAAAATACAGAGGTTCAGCTTGATTATTCAGAAACAGTTGCAAAAGATACGTATCTCAAACAAACTTTTGCGAATCAAGCTGTTACGGCAGAAACCTTCAAGCGTGAAGATAATCTGACCCTTCATTACTCTAGAGGTAAGGAACCGATTGTTCAAAATATTGATGTGCCTGATTTTTCAAGTCAAACTAAGGAGCAAATTAACACTTGGAGTAAGGAAAAAGGTGTTAAAGTCACTTTTGAAACTGTCGGCAGTGAGACGATTGATGCAGATAAAGTAATGTCTCAGTCAGTTGCAAAGGGGCAAAAAGTATCAAAAGCTGATACGATTACCATCAAACTCTCGCTTGGTAAACCGATGATGGTGCCTGATTTTTCACGCTTTACCTTTGACGAATCAAGTGGGGCTTCCAAAAATCTACCTGTTATCTCAAAACAAGTTTATAGCGATACAGTCCCCTATGGCGGCTTTATCAGCCAGTCTGTAGCAGCGGGTACCCAGTATTTTGCCAAAGATTCGATACCAGATATTACGGCGGTTTACTCGCTTGGACGAGTCTATATCAAGGATTTGAAAGGGCAAACTGAAGGGGATCTACAAGGAACTTTCTATAACGAGTATACATCGAAAGGTGCTAATATCACTTATCGGGTACAATTTGTTAATAGTTCCGAAACCAAAGGGACAGTTGTCGGTCAGAGTGCGCTCAATGAATTTGTGCCACTGACTTGTACAATCACCATCCAGATTAGTAATGGTCGAGAAAGATAGTTAAAAAGACAGGCTTAAGTCTGTTTAAGCCTGAAGACAAGAGGCTGGGACAAAAGTCAGAAATTGCTTATTTTTGCAAAATTTTGAAACTGAAAACCGCATGAAATCAACGTTTCTAGAGACGAATTTCATGCGATTTTTGTATTTCTGAGACTTTTGTCCCAGCCTCTTAGTTTTTTAATCTATAAAATATCGGCTAGTTTCTCAGAACTATCAATCATTTTCTGCTCTCTCAACCTTTTAGAATAGGCATGTTTCTATTTCTCCAATACTTTCCTTGACATCTCTCAACCTTAGCGGTATAATTGTTATCGAGCTAATAGTTAGTTGAGTAACAATTATGCAACTAACAAAAAAAGAAAGGTCACAAAGGAATAAGTCATGGTAGAAAATATTGGGATTGAGTTGCGTTCGCTGAATATCTCTCTCTTGCGGTATATCGCGCATCATCGCTCTGAAATTAGCAAAACGCCTGATGGCGAGTTGACTGGCGTACAGGTCTGGGTGATTGAATACTTACTCAAACGCCAAGATGAAGATGTTTTCCAAAAAGATTTGGAAAAAGAATTTATGATGCGGCGACCAACGGCAACTAATTTTATCAAAAAATTGGAGCAGGCAGAGCTGATTAGGCGTGAACCAGTTGCTTATGATGCGAGACTTAAAAAGATTATCTTGACAGAAAAAGCTGTCAAGATGCAGCAGGAAATGGAACTTAAAATGAAGCAATTTGAAAAATTGCTGCGTGGCGATTTAACACCAGACGAAATCGCAACTTTCATTGCAACGATTAATAAAATTAAAAGAAACATAGGGGTTGGAAATGCTTAAAATTTTAAAAAAAATCACTGGAAAAGAGCTTAAATACGTTGGCATTAGCTTGATTTTCATTGTCATTCAGGTTTATTTAGACCTTAAATTACCGGACTACATGAGTAAAGTGACCAAGCTCATTCAAGAAAAAGGCACAACCGTGTCCCAAATCTTCGATGAAGGTCGCTGGATGGTGCTATGTGCCTTCGGCTCACTCGTTGCCGCAGTCATTGTCGGCTTTTTTGCGGCCAAAGTCGCTGCCGGTCTATCAAGAACGCTACGTCATGATGTCTATCATCAAGTTTCAGAGTATTCAATGGCTGAAATCAACCAATTTTCAACCGCCAGCCTGATTACCCGCTCGACCAACGACATTACCCAAGTCCAAATGATCGTGGCGATGGGGCTGCAGCTCAGTATCAAAGCGCCAATCACTGCCGTTTGGGCGATTATGAAAATCGCCAATAAATCATGGGAATGGACGACCGCTTTAGGTGTTGCTGTTTTGTTTCTACTCGTCATGATTAGTATTATCGTGACACTTGCCATGCCACGCTTCAAGATTATCCAAAAATTAACGGACAAACTCAATTCAGTGACTCGTGAAAACCTAACAGGGATTCGTGTCGTCCGTGCCTACAATGCGCAGAGTTATCAAACCGATAAATTCGAAAAAGCCAACGATGATATCACCTCGACCAACCTCTTCATTCAGCGTGCTATGGCCTTTATGATGCCCATGATGTCCCTTGTGTCATCAGGTTTATCAGTTGCCGTTTATTTAATTGGTGCGACCATTATCAAAGCTGCAAGCCTTGGAACACCTGCTAATTCACCGCGGATTAACCTCTTTTCAGACATGGTCGTGTTCACCTCTTATGGCATGCAAGTCGTCATGGCATTTATGATGTTGACTATGATTTTCATTATGTTCCCACGTGCCAATGTCTCTGCTGGACGAATAAACGAAGTGATTGAAACAACATCAACCATTAAAAATGGCACAAAAGACGGCTCAGCAGCTAAAGAAGTTGGAACTGTCGAATTTAGAAACGTCAATTTCCAATACGCTGATGCCTCTGAACACGTTCTTGAAGGCATTTCCTTCAAGGCCAATAAAGGCGAAACCGTTGCCTTCATCGGCTCGACTGGTTCTGGTAAATCGACATTAATCAACCTCATTGCGCGTTATTATGATGTGACGGCTGGTCAAGTCCTAGTCGATGGTGTCGATGTTAAGGACTACACGGAAGAAGCCTTGCACGATAAGATGGGCTTCATTCCCCAAAAACCAGTCATGTTTAATGGGACGATTCGGTCAAACTTGTCTCTTGGGACGAATGCCCATGGTGAGTTGACAGATGAAGACTTGATGACAGCGGCACGTATCGCCCAAGCTGAAGAATTCATTCTGAAAAATGATCAAGGTTTAGATGCTGAAGTGTCTCAGGGTGGTCTTAACCTGTCTGGCGGTCAAAAACAACGGCTCGCCATTGCTCGCGCCATTGCTCGCAAGCCTGAAATTCTCGTCTTTGATGACAGTTTCTCAGCCTTGGACTATAAGACTGACCGTGTTTTACGCGATACCTTGAAACGTGAAACAGCTGACACAACGAAACTCATCGTTGCCCAACGGATTGGCACGATTATTGATGCCGATCAAATTATTGTTTTGGATAAAGGGAAAGTCGTGGGTTGCGGGACGCATGACGAGTTGATGGCTAGTAATGAAGTCTATCAAGAAATCGCCTATTCACAACTATCGAAGGAGGAATTAGCCTAATGCCAACAACAAAAAATACCCCTAGAAAATCTCATGGCGGTGGGTTTGGACCGGGTCGTGGCCTCGCTGCCGATGGTGAAAAACCAAAAGACGTCAAAAAAGCCCTTGGCGATTTAGTGACATATGTCAAGCCTTGGTATGCGGCAATTTTTGTCGCAGCCATTGCAGCCTGTGGAGGTGCTTATCTGACGATTATCGGACCTGATAGATTGTCTGAAATTACCAATAAAATCATGGCAGGCTTGCAAGCCAGCTTCATCCCCAAAGGGATGCCGGGTCATGGCGATATTGACCTGAAAGCTATCACGTCAATCGGTGTGACTTTGATTGCCTTCTACCTAGGCTCTGCGCTTTTGAGCTATCTGCAAGGTTTCATCATGGCGACTGTGACCCAACGGACATCTAAAAAATTACGACAAGATATTTCGACGAAAATCAATAAACTACCTTTGCGTTATTTTGATAGCCACCCTTATGGCGATACCTTATCGCGCGTGACTAATGATGTGGATGCCATCAGTCAAGCCCTCAACCAATCTGTTGGGAGCTTGGTCTCAGCCTTGACCCTTTTCTTCGGCACGATTATCATGATGTTTAAAACCAACGTTGAAATGAGTCTGACTGCCATTGCCACAACGGCGATTGGCTTTGGCTTAATGATGCTCATCATGATCAAGTCACAAAAATTCTTTAACGCCCAACAAAACGGTCTCGGCGAGGTCAATGGTTTTGTGGAAGAAGTCTACACGGGTCATAATATCGTGAGAGTGTCCAATGCAGACAAAGCAAAACAAGACGAGTTCGATGAAATCAATGAACGATTGTATAACTCAGTTTGGAAATCTCAATTTCTGTCTGGCTTGATGATGCCGCTCATGCAATTCATCGGTAACTTTGGTTACGGTGCTGTCTGTTTGGTTGGGGCGATTTTAGCCATCGACGGTAAAATCGAGTTTGGCGTGATTGTCGCCTTCATGATTTATATTCGTCTGTTCACCCAACCCTTGACACAGATTGCGCAAGCGGTGACGTCAATGCAATCAGCAGGCGCTGCTTCTGAGCGGATTTTTACATTCCTAGCGGAGCCTGAATTAGAAGACGAAACTGGTAAGGCAACGACATTGTCCAACCCTAAAGGGGCTGTTACATTTAAAAACGTCCATTTCGGCTACAATGACGAACGTGTCATCATCAATGACTTTTCTGCCAAGGCTGAACCCGGTCAGAAGATTGCTATTGTCGGGCCGACGGGCGCGGGTAAATCAACCATGGTCAACTTGCTCATGCGTTTCTACGATATTGATTCTGGTCAGATCATCATTGATGGGACACCGATTAAAGATATCACGCGTGAAGCGGTGCATGATCAGTTTTCAATGGTCTTGCAGGACACGTGGCTATTTGAAGGAACGGTGAAAGAAAACTTGATTTACAATCAATGTGACATCACAGACGAGCAGGTCGTTGCTGCTGCTAAGGCGGTTGGTGTCGATCATTTCATCAATACGCTGCCAAATGGCTATGATTCTGTCTTGAAAGACGCGGATGAATTATCAGTCGGTGAACGTCAGCTCCTAACCATTGCCCGCGCGCTCTTGAAAGACGCGCCAATGTTGATTCTCGATGAAGCAACGTCATCAGTTGACACGCGGACAGAAGAATTAATCCAAAAAGCCATGGATAAACTCATGGAAGGTCGGACAAGTTTTGTCATCGCGCACAGACTGTCGACTATCAAAAATGCCGATTTGATTCTTGTCATGAAAGATGGCGATATCATCGAAAGTGGCAATCATGAAGCCTTGCTTGCGCAAGGTGGCTTCTATGCTGATTTGTATAATTCACAGTTTGAAAGCGTGGCTTAAGCCATAAAAAATAGGCTATGAACGAATTTCGTGTTAATCGAAAACGTTCATAGCCTGTTTTTGTGTGAAATCGGTATTGTATTGTCAAAACAATACGAAATCAGCAATGAAAGTATTGATTGAGTGTGAACTTGGGTCTGGGACAAAGTTTGGATTGGTGACTAGAAAAAAATATCGCCTATGGTCGAACAATTAAAGATAAAATACGTATGAGAAAGAGAAGATAAAAAATTATTGGAGAAAAGAAATGATGGTTGCAGATAAAAATCAATTACTATTACGCATGATGACAGATTACGTCAAAGATAATCCGAATGCAGTTTTTAGCTATACA
The DNA here is from genome assembly GCF_054658615.1 of Pseudolactococcus yaeyamensis. Lineage (NCBI taxonomy): Bacteria > Bacillati > Bacillota > Bacilli > Lactobacillales > Streptococcaceae > Pseudolactococcus > Pseudolactococcus yaeyamensis. The sequence goes on along the minus strand of NZ_BAAGGP010000034.1, from coordinate 13,868 downwards.
AATGCGGCGATTCTATATGGGACACCACGTTGGGATGAATCGACTTTGGAAGTTCATACGGTGCAACCTAGTATTAAAATGATGAATCGAAAGGTAAACACGCATATTCGACCCTATTTTAAAAAGAAAAAATATAAAGGATTTCATGTCATCACACTCATTGATTTACTACTTGAAATCGCTAACAACGATACAGAACATTCAGCTATTGCATCAATTAGCCACCATTTATATAAAAAAGAGATTAGCGTAGAAAATATTTTAAACTATTGCCAAACTCAAAAGTGGAAATCTGGGGTAGCAAAATTAAGGCATCTTCTAACATTTGCAAGTGAACTGGATGAATCACCATTTGAGACCAAAGTTCGGCTTAAATTATATGAAGCGGGTGTCATGCTCCCAGTTCAGCAATATCAAGTGATTTGCCAAAATGAAAAGACATATCGTGTTGATTTTTTGTTTGAATTTAAGAGTCGAAAAATTATTTTAGAGGCTGATGGTCTTATAAAATATAGCGAGAATGCGAGTGCGCGGGCAAATGAAAGGCAAAGAGAATCGGATTTAATTCGAAAAGGATACGAGATTATGCGCGTGATGAATCATGATTTTGACAATGGTCGCTTTGCTCAACTCCTTGAAGATTACGGCATCCCTAAACGGCGATATTATGGCAAGAAAATTGTAAAGCAGCATTATTAATCGTAAAAATATGATGTGAACTCAGAATATAAATTAGTTTGTTTATTCCTTTCAGTGACTGTGGATTCCTCATTATCAAGAAAGTGCTGATTTTGTGTGAATTCGGTATTCTTTTGTCAAAACAATACGAAATTAGCAAAAAAAGTGCTGATTGTGTGTGAAATCGGTATTCTTTTGTCAAAACAATACGAAATTAGCAATAAAAGTATCGATTGTGTGTGAAATCGGTATTCTTTTGTCAAAACAATACGAAAATAGCAATAAAAGTATCGATTGTGTGTGAAATCGGTATTCTTTTGTCAAAACAATACGAAAATAGCAATAAAAGTCTCGGTTGTGTGTGAACTTGGTATTCTTTTGCCAAAACAATACCAATTTAGCAAGCCAATACCAAATCACCAAATCACCAAGTCAAGCCAACAAGACTCAGGCGAATCAATCGACCAAGTCTTTTTTATTTCCTAGAAATGTGTCGTTTAGGGTCTGGGGATGTCGTTCGGGGCCTGTATATGGTCGTTAAGGGTATTCGATGTTTTTTTGTTAGCTGATAAGAGTAGAATAAAAGACATCAGATAGGTTAATGACTTTGAACAGTTGCAACGAAAAAAAGTGTATTGGGATGTTGAAAGAAGTGAGAGAATATGAAAAAAATAAATATTCTAATCGGATTTCTACTCTGTTTACTGATGATGTTAATATCAGCCCCCATCAGGGGAGATACAGTAGTAGAAGATGACGTAACCGTTCATCTACATGGCAGATTAACTGGTGAAGCATCAGAAACGCTAATCGGTTTAGGTTATCATGTGATGGAGGTTAGTCCAAGGTTTTATATCTTGAAAAGTGAGGGGATGTCTAGCCAAGAGATAGCGCAAGGCTATCTGTCTAGTCAGTTAAAAGATTATAAAGCTGGCCTCCCCATGACAGATGAACAAGCGACGATTCAATTAGCTTATGAGTACACGAGTACGTTCACCCTTCAAGACTTAAGTGAAACAGTTGGATCTAACTATTATGGCTATGGCAAGTCTGTTAAGTTAATCAAAGATGGTGAGGCGAGCGATGATGATACCAAATTAGATGGGATTGCAACGACTCAAGTCCCTAAAAAAGTGCAAGTGATGCCAGAAGACGGTGAGAAAAGAAATGCGGTCTATGTTTTTTATAGCACAGATAAACCACCAGATACTGTGATGGTGCCCATCGTCCTAGTACTTCCGAGTAAGCAAGACTCAGGCGAAGAGCAGTCAGACATCACACTCTATCCGAAGTTTATGACCAATCGTCTGTTCAAAACCTTAACGCAAATCACAGGGACACATCTCACGACTTATAGCTATCCAACGCACAATAAGGATGAAACGCGAGTGAATGAGCCAACGGCAACAACACAGGCAGTTTCAGCAGGTGATCGTTTAACATTTGAACTGAAATTTACGATACCAGAAGATATTGAGAGCGCTGGAAAATATAGTGATGGGATTAAGATTTTCGATGATTTGCCAGAAGGGCTGATCTATGAAGCTGTCGACAAAAAAGGCTTGACCTTTGATGTTTTCTCTGGCATCGTACAGCCTGAAAGCAAGTCTTTCCTAGCTGATGCCTTGCCACTCGTCCATCGAAGTGGTCACGATGTTGCCTTTCATTTTAGCAAAGCAACGTTGCTTGAGGTAGGTGCTGGTCAAGCCATTTCATTTGAGATAACTGTCAGCGTGACGCCCTATTTGAGTGATGAAAAAGAAGCCAATGTCGACAAAAAATTAACCAATAAAGCCTATTACTTTTCCGAATATCAGTTCTTGGAAGATGAGGCAACGCCTGTTGAAACAGGTGGTTACAAATTCAGGAAACTTGATGGAGATACGACGAAAAATCTCGAACAGGCTTTATTCGAAGTCCGAGATGCAAAGGGTCAGTTATTAAAATTTCACATTCAAAATGGCACCTACTATCCAGATACCAAGGGGAGTTACAGTGTCGTAACATCAAACAAAGATGGTTTTATCCACTTGCTAGGTCTTGCAAGTGGCGATTATACCTTAACAGAAGTTGCTGCACCCATCGGGTATTTATTACCAGATGAAAATGGCAGGCGTACCTTGTTTACAGTGACATCCAAACAAGTGAACGCTTTATCTGAAGACACACCCTCGACATGGCAAAATAGCGATCAAGAGAGTGATTTGAAGAAAGGAGATGCGCATCATGACATAAGAAATTATGTAAAAGGAACACTTCCAAATACGGGAGGTAAAGGTGTTAGAGGACTAGTTGGCATGGGACTCTTTAGTTTTATCACGATGTTGATGGCTTATCATCAATTAATGATAAAAAAAGAGAAACAGGGACAACAGATATAGCATAAATTGATCAATAAAGGAGATGAACACAATGCTTATAAAAACAAAAAGAAGAATTGCTAAAATAACATTGGCAAGTACACTTGTTCTTGGTTTTGTGCAAGCGTATCCAATGGGACAAAACGACAGTCATCTGATTGTCAGAGCAGAGACGCACGGTGTCGAAAAACTCACAGTCAACATCCACTCACTGCAAGTCGATAACTACAACTTGGTACAAAATACAGGTCGTGAAATGTCACTGAATGAGTGGGGCAAAAACAGCAAAGGTCAAGCTAACGCACAGGAGATGAAAGGCTATGAATACACACTGGTAGACATCAGCCCACGTTACTACTATTTACGTGAAAAAGGCTATGACCAGTCTAAAGAAACAGTAGGAGAAGCCAAACTAGCACCGGCACTTGTAGAGAAAGGCTATGTCCAAAAGACGGTCATGTCCCATGAAGAAGCAATGGCGCAAATCGCTTACGAATATCAACTCCTCATCACTATCGACCCGGCGACTAAAGCCTTAACGCCAGCGACAGTGAATCCAACGACCTACTTTGGTTTTGGACAGACGCTTAGCACAGTACGTGATGGCGCGGCGCAAGATGGCGACGGACTCAATGATGGGAATGCACGTTTTGCAGATGTGGCAAAGAAAAGTCCAGCAGCGACAGCCCAAATGCCGGGCTATGATCGGGATGCTGTCTATGTCTTTTATAGAACCTATCCGGAAGATCAAAATTTCCCAGCCTTGCCAACAGTTTTAGCCTTGCCAGTTTATGAAGCAGATGATGCTGAAAATGACACGATTCACTTATACCCTAAAACACCAAGTGAAAAAGCATTGGGCTTAACGAAAACCTTGACGAAAGTAGAGCACCAATCTACTGGAGACCCGACGTATAACTATGGCACAGGTGCTAACATCCAAGATAACACTACTTGGGGCAATCCGAATGTCGAACTGGCGCGTTTGGCAGAAGACGAAGCTAAGACGATCAAGACAAGTGCAGGCGACATCTTTACCTATGAAGTTTCTTTCCGTATCCCGAGTGATATCGGTGTCAATCCATGGTACACAGATGATAACCTCTATCTTTATGACCTCATGCCAGATAGCTTTATCTACCAAAACTTTAGTGTCAATGGCATCGGTATCGGCACACAGTACGGTAGTTACGATGAAACAACAGGTGTCTTTACAAATAGTGGTCTAGGCCAAGCCAGAAATGGTGATGATATCCAGTTTGCCTTCAACCGAGAAGCCTTACAAGACTTGTATAATGCAGGCGTTAAAACCTTTGCCTTTCATGTCACGGTTAAACTCGATCCGCGTGATGCAGCAGGCAAGGCTTTCGCAGATAAGAAACTCGAAAATAAAGTCATCCTGCCAACACCAGATGGACCACTGATAGACGAAACAACCAAAGTGGAAACAGGGGGTTACAAATTTATCAAGATCGACTCATCGACCCTAAAAACTCTAGCAGGTGCGGAATTCTTGCTTGAAAAGAAAGATGAAACAAAAATCGCGCTCAAGAGTTTTGTCGATAGCGAAACAGGAAAAACGATCTACTACCCGGATAAATCAGGAGAAAAAGGCACTTACAAACCCGGAAAAGGTAGCATCGTGACGGATAAAGATGGTCTCATCTGGATTGTCGGTCTTGAAGTTGGGGACTATCGCTTAGTCGAAGTGAAATCACCGACAGACTATGCGCTACCAAAAGCAGTGGATGCGATTTTGAACTTTACTGTTCTGTCTCCAGAACTGAGCAAAGTCTCACCTGAAAAGTCAACGTGGGTTTCAAGTGACCAAGAAACTGACAAGAAAAAAGGAGATGGCAATCATGATGTCTTTAACATCGCCAAAGGTTCACTCCCCTCAACAGGTGGCATGGGTATCCTCCTCTTTATCGTCATTGGTTTAGCAGGGTCAACAGTTGCTGTCACTGCCTATCGTAAACTCAACCAAGACAAACATGTTTCAGAAGTATAGAAAAGGAGATGAGAAAGATGAATACAAAAAATAAAATCATGCACGCTGTCCTAGCGAGTAGTTTGTTATTTGGTACGGTCGCACCAGTCTTGATTCAACTGAATCAGCAAACCATCGTACAAGCCGATAGCCAAGGCAATCATCCGACTGCAGAAATGCCAGTTACTTATGATTTTGAACCGATAACAAAGGCGGGCGACTCAAATGTAATCACAGGCTACAAGCTGAAAAACTTAGAAGTCTATCAGGCGACAGGGACACAATATCGCTCGGTCTATATTTCGTTTCCTCGTGCTTTAAAGATGAACACGCCAGCCCTGCCAGATGGGATGACCACACAGAGTGATGAAAACTCAAATGTCTTTTCTTATATCATCGATATCAATAAAGTCGACACCGCGAGCCTCGAAAGCTGGTTAAGCAAAGTCACCTTTACCAAGAAAGATGAGAAAGCAACCGTAGCAGGCGCGCTACAAATCAAGCTAGAAGAAAGGGAAATCGCCTCAAGAGTTGATGCAGATGGCATCCAGCATTATTATGAACGTATCAATCAAAATGGTGTAAATTGGGTTACGGCTTATAATACAGCAAAAAGTAAAACTTATAAAGAATTGAAAGGTTATCTTGTAACCATCACTTCTCCAGAAGAACAAGACTTTTTATACACCTCTATCTCGACAACTATTGGTTGGGCTGGTGGCATTAATGGTGTGGATCAGGATGGTGAAAAACTATTAGACCGAGATGTAATTTCAGCACCTCTTAAAGGTAGTGGTGCAACAACAGGAAATTATTGGGTAAATGGACCTGAAGCAGGCATGACCTATAGTACCAAAGATTACAATGCAGCAAGGAGTTTCGTTGGTGGTAATGACGGCATGTATCTTAAAAAAGCTGACGAACCATTTGAATTTTATAAAAATACTGTTACACCAATGCGTTGGGACTTCAAACCGGGTTCAACAACTGAAAAGATGATGTATGCTACAAATCCCAATACAACAGGTTTCAGAGAAGGGATTTTTGACAACAGGAATGCTGTTGAACCTAATGGATTATATAGTGGCACACCGCAAGCATTACAATTTGCTTATGGAACATCAATGTGGAATGACCACAATTATCTAGCAACATTAAATGGTTTCTATGTCGAATATTCTGAATATGGGGATCAACATGAAGCAGAAGTGAAAAATGTCCCCCACTACTTCACACCGGGCGTGTCTGAGTTTGAAAGTAAAGAAGACTTCGCTGGTGGAAGTGACGCGACAACGCGTGTGATTATGCGTAAAGTCGTCGGTGATGTCAGCGCCTTGAAGACCAATGGTGCCATCCAAAATCAAGGGGAATACCTTGACTTAGAAGGCAAAGGTGTCACAGCTGATCAGCTGCAAGACGGCGTTAAATTTGTCGCACACGGTGTTGGGGATTACTATTATGGGTTGTTAGAGCAAAAACTCTCAGCAGTTGCCTCACTAGCACCGAGTCTTGCAGCCTTGTCTGATGCGGATAAAGACAAAGTCTTTACCCCGCAACAAGCAGAAGTTCAGTTACAGTTTGACTGGAAACAAGGCAATGTCACAGCTGATGCAAATGCCACGGTTTCTATCCCGACAACAGGCTCTGACTTTGATAAAACAACAGGCACAGCCTACAGTGAAAAAGGGACAACCTATACTGACCTCGTCAAAACCGACAGTAAAGGTCGCCAAGCTGTCTACATGATCGTCGAAGAAAACACAGGGACAAAAGACATCTTCCAGACAGAACAACCGATGTTGCTTCGCTTGCCAGCCTATGACAGCTATGAAGATGAGATGAGTGTGGTCTACCTCTATCCTAAAAATGAAAAAGGCACCATCTCCAAAGAAGTCAATGGTCTCGTCGATGCCGATAAAAACGGCACACTCGACAGCGTGATGGGACAAGTCATGAGCTATACCATCACTGTCCCAGTGCCGACAGATCTCGCAGAAAAAACATGGAGCGCGCAAGATAATGCCTCTGTCTTTAAATACACGAACTTAGTGATTAAAGATACACCAGAAGCAAGTTACGACTCTGAAACGAAAAAAGTCATCGGTGAAAAACTACAAATCGAGAGTGCTGTCGTCAATGCAGGTGCGGCAGTATTATCTGAGGACGCAAACATGGTCGTTGCCATCACAAAAGATGGTTTAACTGTCACGATTGCACCCGGTAAATTCCAAGAGATTATCGATGCCAATACAAAAGAGTTGGTCGTAAATGTCAAGGCCTATATCCCAGAAAGTAAAGTACCCGGTCAAGTTTATGGCAATAAAGCCTACTACCATGCAGGAGATTTCGAAGTAGAAGACAAATCAAAAGAAGTTGAAACAGGTAGTCTCTCTATCATTAAAAAAGATGGAGATAGTGGTGTCACCCTTGCAGGTGCAAAATTCGTTGTCAAAACAAAATTAGGTCAATTCCTGTCAGAAACAGATGTCAATGGTCATAAAGCCTATGTCTTTGTCGATGATAAAGCAAAAGCTAAAACCTTTGTGTCTGATAATGAAGGTCGCATCGTTGTGACAGGTCTTCCGATTACAGGTACAGGTGGCGCTGAACAATACGAACTTGAAGAAGTTGAAGCACCGAACGGCTATATTTTGGATAACAAAAATGCCCCTAAAGCAATCAATGTTGTCTCTAAAACTGCCGAAAAAGAAGTTAAAAACTACCACAAAGGACTGTTACCATCAACAGGTGGTAAAGGGATTATCCTCTACATTCTCAGTGGTTTAATGGGCACAGTCATCCTAGCAGTCGTTTACCGTAAAGTCGGACGTAAAGCTGAGAAAGTGTCAGAAGTCTAAGCAGACGATTTCTACCCATTTTCTAAACAAGTCTAAATATCCCACTCCAATCTTGTCTTTCTAACACAGAAGCACAAGTAAGGGATGGGATATTTTTCTTGTCAGCACTAGTGCTTGAAAAGAGCAAGGAGGTTTTCAATGTCAGCAGTGAAACGATTTTTTAAGACATGTTTACTCTTGTGGCTACTTGCTTTTCTGGTGCTAGAAGTCGTCATCCTTGTTCATACCCCAAAAAGTCAAGTCAAAAGCCAAGGCTACTGGACTGCTATGACTGAAAATACCATGCGACTACTCAACACAGGCAGTCTAACGACAGTAGAAAAAGATGTGCCTCAAGTTGAAGTTATCGTAGAGTAGGTGAAGTAGGTGAATCTATGATGAGGAGAAAAAGTGACTTGACAAGACTATCAGACAAAATAAAGTCCAAAAAAATAAAGTCAAGCCAAAAGACTGTTGGCAGACATGAGGCCTTACCGGGTAAGGCGGCTAAGAAGTCGCAGTTTAAACGCAAGTATCAACATCAAAAAATCAGCGGTAAGGATGAGACAGGGCTTGAAAAAATTGAGCAGAAACAGCCAAGTCAACCTCCCAAAACCCATGCTGCCGAAGCTATTAAGGATAGGGAAGAGGCGATAAGCCAACAACCGCTATCAAACCAGTCTGAGGCAGTCAAGCCACTAAATGTTGGCGGAAAATGGCGCAGAAGAATCAGAAAGTCTTCTAATTCTTCTCCTAAAGTCAAACGGAAAACAACTCATCGCGCGCGATATTTTGGCATATTTTTCGTGAAGCTGATTGTGATTATCGGCTTAGTGGTATCGATTTTTGTCATGCTCTATCCACTAGTGAGTGATACGCTTAACAGTATGTTAGATCAAGCGGTCATGAAAGAGTATCGCAAGCAGACGGCAAGAAATCTGACAGCCAGTGAAAAAGCGCATGAAAAGCGAAGTCAAGAAGAGAAAAAACGGGCGGAAGAACTGAAAGACCCCTTATCCCAAGCCAGCCTTCAAAATGCGAAAAGAAAGGCATACACTTCAGGAACCTATGCCGAACATACGATTGGGGTCGTCTATATTCCGAAAATCCAAGTGAATTTACCGATTTTTGACTCGACAAAGGAAGACTTTTTAACCGTTGGCAGTGCCTTAGTTGCCCCGTCTCATTATCCGTCGGGTGGTGTGAATAGACATTCTGTTGTATCAGCGCATAGAGGGTTACCGAGTGCCACCTTGTTTTCAAACTTAGATCAATTAAAAAAAGGTGATCTCTTCATTTTTGAAGTGGCAGGTAAATATCTAGCCTACAAAGTGAGTGAAATCCATGTGGTCGAACCACAAGACATGAGTAAGGTTGCCCCCGTTGAGGGGAAAGATTTGGCGAGTTTGCTGACCTGTACACCCTACATGAAAAATACGCATCGCCTCATCGTGACTGGTGAGCGAACAGAATTTTTACCCAGTACCCTTAATGCCCTAAAAGAAGTAGAGGATAGGCAGGTCAAAAATCGTGCCCTGATGGTGCTACTTGTCGTGGGTATCGTGATCGGGACGATAGCCTTTATCTATACAGTCTTTATCGGCATGCTGATCAAAACAACTTTTGGTCGAATTGTTTTTAGACTTTCTGATGGCAAGACAGACTCAGAAAAATATTTTGAAGGTGCGGCTTTTGGGTTATATGACAGAAAAGGGAGAGAAGCAATGCTCCGAAATGGTGAGCATTTAATCGTGCGAGCAGATGAAACAGGTTTGGTTTTATTCGATGAGTTACCCGGACTGACGAAGTTTGTCGTCAAACAAATGCAGCCCCAAGAAAGTGTCGTGTTGCCAGATTTTCGGTGTCATCTGACGCAACTCAAACGAGATGAATTTGACATGAAAGCCTTGGTTAAGAAGAAAAATCGAAATAAGATTTACCTGTACAAAAATGCAAATGGTATCCATCATTTTTGGGTAAATCGATTGTGAGGTGATAAGATGAAAAAATGGCTAATGGCAGTGTTATTTTCGCTAGCTGTCGCAGTATCCCTGCCTGTATCAGCAGAAACCTCTGATGTCCAAGTCAAGGTCTATGTGCAAACACAAGAAGGTAAAGCGATTTCAGGCGTTTCTTTAAGGATTTACCAAGTGGATCACTTGATAGATGGCTATCATGACGGCTTGTCTGAGCAAGATTTGCGAGCGAAAATGACGAATTTTTATGACCGTTATAATCAAAAGCAAGTCATGAAGTCCCAGATGGTTGCCATCAGTGCTGACTTTACTGTTGAAAATGGTGTCGGCACGATGACGATTCCAAATGGCAAGGGTGTCTTCGCAGTCGTGCAAGAAACACTGGAAAAGGACGTACTCGTCTCACCTGTTATCTTTTCCATGCCTGTTTCGAAAGAAACGTTAGAATTTTATCCGAAAGTTCAGCAGTTACCGATTACTGAGCTACCAAAGACAAGTCTATCCTCAGAACCGGAAGAAAAAGGCACGTCAGTGACAGGGGACAGTTTCGTGGCATCGCTCCTGCCAGATACAGGAGAGCAAAGAAGTTTATGCCTACTCTTGCTGGGCTTGACCCTGTTTAGTTTGCAGATTATCGTAATCTGTAGACTAAACAAAAGAAGTAAAAGGAACGGCATGTTTTAGAAATAACTGAAAACAAGCATTCAATCAAGGTCTGACATCCGGGAATATCACGGCTGTCAGGCTTTTTTTGTTTGCGCCGAGCCTGTTTCAGGCTATCCAAATGACTGAAATGCGCAATCTGCAACAGTAGTTTAACAAAGATGAGCAAAAATAAAGTGATGATAAAGATGGCGGAAAATTAAAAATTTAAATTTATTATAATAAAAAAATAAGTCATATCTGGAATTTTTTGAGGTAGAAAATCTTGACACCGTTTGCAAAAAAAAGTATAATTATACAAAAGTGTAATAAAAATACAAAATTGTTATATGAAGATGAGAAAAAGTTATTTGAGGTGTTGTTGTGACAACTGCTATGCCAATATTTCAGGATTGTCTAGCACAATGTTTTCCATATAGATGGATGATTTTTTTGACTTATCAGGAAACCTTAAAAAACAAAGTCATTCCTTTTAAATAACATGCAAATAAGTTATTTTAAAGGAGGTTCTGCAAGGATGAGCTGCGGCATGCAGTGTAGTTATTATGAAATCAAGTTTTGGGGAGGATTCGATATAAATGATGATAATCTGCTTAAATTTTTTATCTGTTACACCTGTCATCGTGATTAGTTTACTTGTTTTAGTCAAAATCAGTAGCTTGAAAATGACAAAAAAGATGTTAATTTACTTGTTGCTCGCAAATGCCTTCTCGATTATAATTGCCACTAAAATGAGTCTACCAGCTTATACGATAGAGTTTTTTGAGTTCATCATCTTATTTTTTTTACTACGATTATTTGATTCACAGACCATTAGAGTAGATCTGTTCTACACGATCTATACCACATCATTCGTTTATTTCGTCAGGATGTTTTTTAAAAGTTCAATTTTTAGGAGTCTATGTGGCGATGATGCAACGATCATGTATTTATTTGATATCATAGGTTATTTTTGTGTAATTCCTGTTCAAGCTATGGTATTCAAGTACTTATCTATTCATTGTAAATGCTTGATTATTTCAGTTCAGAATTTTAATGTAAAAGAGAAATTTGAAAAAGAGATTGAAGCTTTACAAAACAAGTGTATTTGTTTCTTCAACCTTATCTGTTTTTCTTTTTTTATCTACAATAATGTGAGTCGCTTTTCAGAAGTGAGACCAAGAGCCAATTATCAGTGGACCTTGGTCATCTATAACCTAGTCTTCTATTTTTTTCTCTATGCCATTAACGGTAAATATAAAGAATGGGAAATTCAACGTTTGTTGAAAACCAAAGATAGTTTGATTTCAAACCTTGAAATTTATACCCAAAAAGTCGATGATTCCCAGCAAGTTGTTCGTGAATTTCGGCATGATTTTGCCAATATCTTAATTTCCATGCGTCAAACGATTGAAACAGGAAATGTGGCAGAAATCAAACGAACCTATACAGAAATACTAGAAGAAAGTCATATCAAACTCGAGCAAAGTCAAAGAGAAATTAGCAAACTGTCAAATATCAAGGTATTAGAGCTGAAAAGTCTCATTTCTGAAAAAATCTTGAAGGCAGAGGTAATGGGAATTACCGCTAAGCTAGAAATATTGACAATTATTTCAGACTTGCTCATCAATAAAAGCGATATTGTGCGTATACTCGGCATTATATTGGATAATGCCATTGAGGCGACGAAGGAGATGGATAGGGATAAACGTTTTATCAGAGTGGCTATCTTTGAAGACCAAAAGACCAAGCATTATATCGTTGAAAATGGCATGGTTGAAAAAGAATTACCCATTAAACAATTGATGGGAAAGGGCTATACGACAAAAGCTAACCATCGCGGCTATGGGTTAGCAAATCTGGCAACAATCATGCAGCATTATATGAATTGTAGTTATCAGATTAGGGCAGAAGATTATCGTTTTAAAATAGTGTTACGATTGGAGAAATGAGATGAAGTTATTTATTCTTGAAGATGAGTTACTACAGCAGGAACGTTTAGAAAAGTTCATTGTGAATTATTTAATCGAAAAAGATTATCCAGTTGAACGTGTCATTGCTTGTAATAAAATACAACATTTCCTTGAATCACTTGAAAATATGTCGCAGAATAATATTTATTTTCTGGATATTAATATCAAAGGAAGTCGTGATGCGGGGTTAAAGGTTGCGCAAGCCATTCGAAAAGTTGATCCAATTGGTCAGATTAATTTTGTGACAACACATAGTGAATTTGCGCCTTTAACTTATGACTATAAAGTGAAAGCCTATGATTTCATCAATAAAAGTTTACCGAAGGCTGCGTTTGAAGCAAGAGTCAGTGACAATATCGAAGCATTCTTCGAGTCTCAATATGATACTGTCTCTAAAAAAGATGTTTTTGCTTACAAAAGTAGGTCAGGTTATTTGGTTAATGCCCTATATGCTGATATTTACTTTTTTGAATCGGGGTCATCATCTCATCAGATTTTACTCAATATGAAAAACGAAGTGATTACTTTCTATGGCAGTCTAGCAGATATTGAGGCGAAATCAGATGACCTGATTCGCATTCATCGCAATACAGTCGTTAATCAAAATAAAGTCAAATTGTATCGTAAAAAATCTAAGCAGGTTGTGCTTGAAGATGATACCGTTTTTTCTGTATCCAGAATGGGCTGCAGTCTTTTAAATACTCTGGGTAAATGGTAAGACTGCTTACTCGACGGTCACTATTTTTGCTATCATACAAACAAGAGTAAATCAGAAAGCAGAGGTCACTAGCATGCAAAGTTTGGTCAATTTTAGGGATTTGGGTGGTTATCAGAAAAAAGTTAAATCTGGTAAAGTGTTAAGGTCTGCTCAACCTGTCGGACTGGCAGAAACAGATAAACATATCTTAATTAAAAAATTACAAGCTCAAGAAAAATCATTGATTTTCGTTCTCGAAAGGAAGTGATGTTGATGAGTACCGTTCAGAATAAATTCTGCATGCATTACTAGTGATGTTTTTGGATTTCAAAAATGCGATTGTAAGTGGCAATTGGAAAAAGCAATTCTAGAGTCTTTTAAAATTAAAAAAGTAATTTTTTTAGGTAATAACTTAAAAAAGAATGATTTTATTGAATCTTGTGGTGTGGAGGTTGTTGATATCTTAAATTTAGCATATGATGAAATGCTCGTAACTATATACTTAACAAGCGTTAGAAGCCAGAGCATATAGCACTAGGGAGAAATTCCTCAGTATTATGTTCAAGGCAATCATGAAGCGATTATTTTCTCCGAAGTGTTCGATGCAGTTCAAAGACAATTAGCAGTTAGAAGAAAAGACAATGGTCACTCTAGTCGTGTCAGCGTATTTTCAAGCAAATTGAAATGTGGTGATTGTGAGAGTTGGTATGGTTCT
>NZ_BAAGGP010000033.1:0-29141 GCF_054658615.1 Pseudolactococcus yaeyamensis | reverse complement strand
AGCACAAGTCCTTGATAGCACTTGCGAAAAAATGAATTTTTCGTAGGCTTATTTAGTGTACCTTAGTTTCATAAATCTTGTAAAATAAATTTACAAGTCTTACTTGACTTATTACCACTAGACTTATATTATATATAATATTATTTGATAGCATTTTTTACAAAGCCGTTAGCAGCCAGAAGTTTTATCTCGGATTCTTCTTTTGACGAGCCAGTCAAAATCATCACAATAGCAAGTTTAACATTATTACCGGACTCATAAAATATTTTTTCTGCACATTCATAGTTAACGTCGGTCGCTTGCATGATAATTAATTTTGAACGTTCTATCAATTTTTCGTTGGTAGCTTTGACATCAACCATGAGATTATGATAAACTTTTCCAATGCCAATCATTGAAAGTGTAGAGATCATATTTAAAATGAGTTTCTGGGCTGTTCCTGCTTTGAGACGCGTTGAACCTGTTAAAAATTCTGGCCCACAATCAACTTCAATCGGTGACTGAGTATGTTTAGCGATTTCAGAATTCAAATTACATGAAATTGTAGCCGTTTTCGCGCCTAATTTTCGGGCATAATCAAGTCCACCAATCACATAAGGTGTCCTACCACTTGCCGCAATACCAATTACAATGTCATTTGCTGTAAGTTTTAGTCCTTCTAAATCTTGTTTACCAAGTTCAAAATTATCTTCAGCTCCTTCAACAGCAATAGTCATTGCCTTTTGACCTCCCGCAATAAGACCAATTACCATCTCTGGACTTACGCCAAAAGTCGGTACGCATTCCGCAGCATCAAGAACACCCAATCTTCCACTAGTTCCAGCACCTAAATAAATTAAACGCCCGCCCTGTTGAAATGTCGCAATCACCAATTTGACAACGTTTTCAATTTGTGGCAAAGCTTCTTCAACAGAAAACGCAACTTTTTTATCCTCTTCATTCATGAGTCGTAATGCTTTATTTACACTCATTTGATCTAAGTCTTCTGTAGCTTCATTTCTACTTTCTGTAATTAAATTTCCTAATCCAAGCATCAAAGTCCTCTTTCGTGAAATTTTATTCTATATTTGTATCATATCATACATGAAATTTTATTTCAAGTCAAAATCAAAAAAAAAGAGTATTCTGCTCATTTTTTTTCAAGTTTATTAATTGCCTTCAAAGAAGCCATAATTGACTCTTGAGAGCGTACAAAATTTTGACTCACATAAACGTAAAAAAGGAGACCTACTAAATATATCTGGGCCATCATGGATATTGTAGCAGCTTGCCGAAACTGAAAATTATCTCCTGAAATAGAAATTAAGGGGTAGTCAACTTGTTTGGATAAACTAGAGTCTTCCTTACCAGTAATTGCAATAGATTTAATTTTTTGTTCCTTAGCTAAGCTAAGCATTTCCAACACTTCTCGAGATTCACCTCTATCACTAATCGCAATAAAAATCTTTTTTTGATGATTATTGGTTAACATAACTGCCGCTGAATGGGTATTGTCTTCACAAATTACCGTTTTTCCTAGTCGATTAAACTTTTGCGCAAGATCCTGTGCGACAAGATAAGAAGCCCCTATACCAAAGACAAAAACAAGCTGTGATTCTTCAATCAGTTGAGCTACCTTTAGAAGCGATTCATTGGATAAATGTTCATTAACCAACTCTGTCATATGACTAATTCTAGCCTTGAGTTTTGATTTAATAGAATCAATTTTTTCATTTGGTCTCAATTCTTGAAAATCTGTGTCTGATTGAGAATTAGCACGCCAAACTGAAAGCTGTTGTTTAAGGTGAGGAACTCCATCAAGTCCCATTGACTTGACAAAACGAACAACGGTTGCCGGTGACACACCACTTTTTTTAGCTATTTCTTGTGTACTGAGCGTTATAACTGACTCTGGAACTTGTAGGATATATGCGCCAACTTTTCTTTCATTTGGTGATAAATTCTCCAAATGAGATTGGATTTCTAGTAAAATATTCATGTGCTCATTATACCACAACAAAAAGCTAAGCAATAGAAATTTTATTACATATCAGCATATTTTTTCTAGATTGAAAATAAACTGATAGATAATCTCTATTACATTAGCTTTTTTAATTAACTTGATTTGCGACTCTATAAGGGATATCACGTTCTAAAATTCACATTTTACTCAATAATTAACCTGATCAAACAAACCGTCAGGCAACTCATGGAAGCCTTTGCCAGCTTTATAGTTTTCAAATTTGCCTAGCAAAAACTTGTAGGCATCCATCCGGCTTTCGTAACGAATGATCGCATCTTTAGCGCGTTCATCGTCTGTTTCAGCCGCAACCTCTTGGCTTTGGTTCATAGCCATCTCATTGACCATGATTTGTGTTGCCACCCAAGCTTCAAATTCTTGCATAAATTCTTGTTCATATGTCATGTCACACTCCTTTATTTATTCTTTTCTCTCAGCAATTCTAAGCATTCATCTACTGTCACTTTCTGATAGGCCAAACGATCGCCTTCAAACATCACTACACCGCATTTTTCAAAGCCGAGTTTGGCTAAAATATGCTGCATGATGTGATTATCTGGATGCGTGTCAACACGATAGTCTTGATAAGGACTGAACGTCTCAAAAACTGAGGTCAGAAATCGCTGGCCCAGAGCCTGATCGCGAAATGCCGTTGAAACCGCTAGGCGATGAACGGTCACATAATCGTGATTATTGTTGCGCCACGCGCCTTGAATCAAATCATAAGCGGGGTCGAACCCAGTCATCACCGCCGCATAAGCTGCAACCTTACCGGCCACTTTCAGAACATAAGCCACATCATTTTCAATGTCCGTCCTAATATCTGACATAGCAGGATAGGCGCTTTTTTGCCACTGGTCAATCCCCTGCGCCTTCAAAAAGGCACGCGCACTCTCAATCACTGCCACAATTTCTGGCATTTCGGCTAGCTTGGCTTTTTCAATCATTTGCGCACCAACTTCACAACTGCCTCCGTCCGCGCCGTGTGCGGGAACATATCAACTGACTGGATATATTTGACATCATAAACCGATGCCAATTTAACCAAATCACGCGCCAAAGTCGAGACATTACAGGACACATAGACCATTTTTTCAGGCTGGGTCGCAATAATCGTGTCCAATAACTTGTCATCCAACCCCGTCCGAGGTGGATCAACAATCAAGGCGGTCGCTCTGAATCCTTCAGCCACCCACTTAGGTACCACCGTTTCAGCCGTCCCGACTTCATAAATCCCGTCCGGCACATTGACCTTAGCGTCCTCTATCGATTCCGCAATGACATCCATGCCACGAATACTTCTAACCTTGCCCACAAAGGCGCGGCCAATGGTACCAGTCCCAGAATAGGCATCTATTAAATCATCGTCAGCACTCGCATCCATCGCCTTTACCGCCTTGCGGTAAAGCACATTAGTCTGTTCAGGATTGAGTTGATAAAAGGCACGCGGGCTGAGTTCAAAGGTATAATCGAGCACGCCTTCTAAAATCGCACGCTCGCCCCACAGAATCTCTGTTTCATCGCCATAAATCTCAGACGACTTCTTACGATTGATATTCAAAGCAATCGTTTTAATCTCAGGAAATTTCTCCGTCAAGCTCGCAATCGTTCGCATCAACTCAACCGGAGTCGACGAGATGAAAATAAGCTGGACTTCACCAGTATGATTGGCACGGCGCACCATGACCGTTCGAATGCCGTCGAATTTTCTTTCATTATAAATCGGAATCCGATGAAAAGTTAGGAGTTCCGTGACTTCATTGATAATGGCTTGCGTTGTTTCATCTTGTACCAAACAATTTTTGATTTCAACTAATTGATGCGAATTCTCCGCAAAAAGTCCTGCTCGGACTTTCTCGCCTAAAAATCGCGTTTGAAATTGCAACTTAGCCCGATAGTGCTCTGGTTTTTTCATCCCAATCGTCTTGCGGACTTCGTAAGTTTCATAACCTTCCGGTTTAAACTTTTGGAGCGCCTGTCTCAGCACATCTTGCTTAAAAAGTAGCTGTTGCGGATAAGCCAAGTGCATGATCTGACAACCGCCACACTGTTTATAAATCTCACACATTGGCACTACGCGGTGGGGTGATTTTTTATTGAGTTTGAGGACTTTTGCCGTCGCATAATTGCGCTCGCTGGTCACGATTTCCGCATAGATATCCTCGCCCTTGAGCGCACCCGACACGAAAACCGTCGTTCCCTTAAAATTACCAACACCTTCGCCATTGATACCGATTTTTTTGATTTTTAGTGGAATTTTTTGCTTGATTTTTAGGCTCATGTCCATATTTTACCATTTTTTACAAGCAAAAAACACACCTATTTCAGCTCTTTGATGATGATTGAGTGTGTTTTTTAGCACTTTTCCAGCGTTTTCTTTATCAATTGTCACCTTTTAGCAAATCCCTTGTCAGTCATCCTATCCGTCCAGATGGCATTGTTCAAGGTTCTCGTCCCCTTTTGTCAAGGAACGGTTATGTTTTCATCTGCAAACAGTAAATCACTGCGCTTACATTCTCGACATTCTCGTTCATTTTCCGAACCTAGTTGATTCAACTTCAGAATTTCTTCGACAGTGTAACGATTAGATTTTTTATCCGATATTTTCTCCGATAAACGACGATATATTCCCCGATACTTGCCGTCTTTATTCATCAAATCATTGCCCGAAACCTCAGTGTAAGTCATTGCCAAAAACAAATCTATTTTGAATTCATCTAAAAACCAAGCTTTTAACTCTTGTTCAAAATCAGCTAAGATAGCTTTAGTTTTGGCAGTATTAGCCAATAAAAGATAAGCATGACCACCACCAGAATATAAAATATTTGCGCGAGATAGCTCCAGTCTTTCAAGCAAATCATCAGAAATATATTCAAGCAACATATCCAAATAGAAACTGCGTGCTCGTAAAGATTTCAAAGCTTTATCACCAGAGATATTATAAATAAAATTCTGCACACCACTCATATCAAAGCTCATCATTAAGAAAGCTTTTTTATCATAGAATTCCTTGGCATTGTAAGCAAACAACTCATTTTGATAATCAGTGATACCTTCTGCTTGAAAATAATCATAAAGCGCACTAGCAATCGCAGCTGTTGTCCTTGAATGGTCATAAAGCGAGATGTCTACTAACTGATTTTTATCCGTTGAACTTGGCACATAAGACCATAGACTTGCCATCATTTGCAACAAAGAATTGACATGATGACTATCAGGTGTTAATCGTGGTAAGATAAGTCTCATATCCTCAATCAAGCCATCATAATCTCCTGTCGTATATTGGTTTTGTGCATCATTTGGGAAATTTAATGGCTCTTTTTGTGTATGCGTTCTTGAGACGAAAGGATAGGAATGACTCTGCAGACCTTTTTCTTCTTCATACAAAATATTAAAAACACTACCAAGTGGCACCTTTTTATCCCAAGAAAATCCACTATTACCTTCTTCCAAGTCTTGGCGCCTATCCATACCAGATGAGATATTGTCCGCAATATAAGTCAAGTAAAATAAAGCGCTTTCTTTTTTAGTTGACTTAACTGATGTCATCTCTAGTGCATGGTGATAGCGAATACAGTCTGTCAATTCAGTTATCCTGAACTGTTCAAACGATTTGATAAAATCAGCACCGAGTTTCGAATGTTTAGTACGCTCACTTGTGCCACGATAAACTATTTTTCCAATATCATGTAAAAGCGAGCCATAAATTAAATTTATTTTTTCCATATCATTCTTTCTACCTTTTTAGTAAAGGAATTTATTTTACACTACATTTTATATCTTGTCAACATAAAATGTAAATCCAGCATGATAAATTATACACTCTTCTAATTAATTATACAATATATTGCTCAATAATGTTGCAATAAACTCAGTCTCTCCCTTGATTGCCACACTGTTTAACAATCCATCATGTTTTTTCAAGAAAATGAGTATATAATAGGGTATGCCTAAAATTATTTCACTTGAAAAAAAGAAACGTTTATATAAAGTCGTTTTTGACGACGATCGCACGCTCTATGTGACTGAGGATACGATTGTTCGGTTTTTTTTGTCAAAAGGTGCTGTGTTTGAAAATGCTGAGATTGAGAAAATTACTGAATTCGCTGATTTTTCTAGGGGAAAAAATCTGGGGCTCTACTATATTTCTTTCAAGCAACGGACTAAAAAGGAAGTCATGCGTTACTTGATTGACCATGACATTCCAAATGTGCAAATCGCTAAAATCATTGATGCACTTGAGGCATCACGTTTTATTGACGATCCTGCTTATGCTGAGTCTTTCGTTCGTGGCAAAGTCCTAGGTAAGTCCTCAGGCCCCTATCAAATCCAGCAAAAATTAGTCAATAAAGGTATTGATCAAACTTTGGCACTAGAAAAGTTAGAACGCCTCTACGACTTTGACACACAAGTTGCCGTCGCAACGCATCTGACTGAAAAATTAGTCATGAGCAAGTATAGTCGCCTGCCCCTCAAGGCCCTGAAAATGAAAATCGCAACGCATCTGACAAGTAAAGGCTTTTCCTACGATATTAGTAAAATTGCTATTGCCAATCTGGAACTCGAATCCGATGAAGAAAATGAATCAGAACTCTTGCAAAAAGAATTAGATAAACTCATGCGCAAATACAGCCGAAAATATGACGGCTACGATCTCAAACAACGCGTCAGCAATGCACTAGCTAGAAAAGGCTTTGACTTTGATGTCATCAATCGTGAACTGCGCGAGATAGATTTTTAAACGCAAAAAAGCTCAGATTTTGAGCTTTTTAATTTGCATTAAAATAAGGTACTAAACTCTGAATTTCAGATTTTGTCAGCGCGCGATAATCACCGGGATTCAAACTGTCATCTAACTGTATCGGTCCGATTTGGGTTCTCACCAGTTTGGTAACGAGTTTTCCAACACTTAAAAACATCTTGCGAATCTGTCGGTTTTTTCCCTCGCTAATGCTGACAATGGCGATGTGCTCTGACAGGATTACTAATTGAGAAGGGGCTAATGACACCTCCCCATCTATCACGAGACCTGCTCTGAATTTTCTGACGTCGTCAGCTTCCAGTGGCTCCTTCACCTCTACCTGATAGACTTTTTCAACGTGAGCTTCTGGTTTGATCAAATTGCGCCCCAGCTTACCATTATCAGTGATTAAGAGTAAGCCTTCGGACAGAAAATCAAGCCGCCCGATGATGTAGAGGTCGGTCTTGTCGATGTCGTCCGGAAAAACATCAAAAACGACTGGCTTCTCAGTATCTTTGTTGGCTGACAGGGTGCGCTTCGCCTTGTTGACCATGAAATATCGATGAGGCGGGAAAATGATGTTGCGGCCATCAAGCGTGAGTTTTTGTATATTGCTGTCAACCTGTTCATTGCGCACCGTGATAACTTGACCGTTGATTGCTACGCGTTGTTCACGCAAAATTTTTTTGATGTCGGGCTTTTTGACAGCACCGTATTGGATTAAAACGTCATCTACTCGCATTTTGAATTCCTATTTCTTGACCTTTTTTGACTTTTAAATTATAATTTAATTATAAAGATGTACTCAGTTTAGCTAATAACGTGAATGATTAATCACAATAGACATCTCCCTATGGGCATCCATATAATATGATTCATTACATGAAACATGCGGTACATAAGCATAGTAATCTTTAAAAATCATTACTTGAGTTGTATCCTATTCATTAATAGAACTTTTTTCATTAGAAGAGATTCAAGATAAGAATATTTATTATACTACGCAATTTGCAAAGAATGTCATCATATGCCCTTACAGTAGTCTCTAGTAATAAAATAAACGCTAATTTAATCATTATTTTTCAAAAAATACACCTCTACTAGATTTTAAATAAACATCATTCATTTAATTACCACGATAATGTTTCAAGGATAGATTACGCCATTTAACAATTGTTTCCGTATTTTGATACAACCATAGTCCAATGCTTACATATTTTGCTGTTGTTGGAATAATGATTTTGATATTTTTCCATTTTCTAGAAGTGACGTTTTCCATATAGGAACTTATATACTTATAATCAACTGCTACTTGATGGCCTACTGATAGCTTATCTTCGAATATTGATAATGGTACATATTGTATCATTATCAATATTTATTTTGAATACATCCTCAATCAACACGTCAAATGATAAAATATATTTCTGAACAAATTCTCCTGAAGATGATATATCAATATTACTGGTATATATTTGAGCGACTCTTTTACTTATTTTTTCACCCCAATAATACGATATACTATTATTTTTCAATTCTGGAGAAAACATATTCGCAGTCAATATGTTCCAAAATTCACCGTCATTTTTGAAATATGGATTCCGAATTAAATTCCAATCATAAACGTTATTTTCCTTGATAAAATTATCATTTGAAACAATTTCCAATAAATCGAATGGACTGTCTATTTCCTCTTCGGGATATAATACTTTTCCCAAATTTACAGCAAACTCAGTATAAAATGATTTCTCATCTTTAATGTGACTAGTACTTTTTTTAATACCATTACCACTAATAATAGGTAAGTTATAAGTTTCAAAAGCAAAATCATTTAGTATAGTCCAAACTTGGCTACGAGAAATTAAATCTGAATCAATTGGTATACCAATATTATTACCATTAATCACTATTTTAGTGTGTGGTAAATACATTGACACAAAACTCATAAATCTTTCAAGTGATTCTGACCATATTTCTCTATACAAATCAAAATTATCCAAAAGATTATATTCTTGACTTACGACAACGTCCTGAAAAGACGGACTTTTAAAATATTTATCCATATTATTTGTTAGATAAGTATCTAAACTAGTTTTTAGAACACCAAATTTAATATCTGCAAGAAAGTCTAAAATAATGATATCAGGATTACTTGCAATTAAATCATTTAAACCGTCTTTCTCATACTCACTCAGTAAATATTCTGTTATTTTTGAATCCTTATCAGAATATAATTTCTTTCTATCAAAAATAAATGGCTCACTCATCAGACTAATCAATGAGGTTTCAAATTTCATAGTTGCCAAACTGTATGATTTTGATAGCTCAGGTACTAATTCGAAATTCAGCGGAAAATTTATTTCACTAGAACCTATGATAGATATCCTTTTTTTCATATCCTAATCCTTTATTATTAGTGTCAATGGGTTACTCCCATAAAATTCCAAGCTATTCTATATTTAAAGTAAGCAATATAAAACAACATCCATTATACTAAAATGTCTACAAGTTTTGAAATTTACAACTAGTTTCATAGTAAGTGTATTCAAAATATCAATCATCTCTATTTTAAATCACATCAAAATTAACTTACATTATGTCCAAATAGATATTTTTGCAACAGTAAGCCAACCACTTAAGTAGTTAATTCCTATTTTTTACAAATTCATAATTTGCCTTACTATCCTTTTTAGCAGGTGTATAGGTTATTAATATTTTCCCGTTTTCTTCTTTTACGA
Organism: Pseudolactococcus yaeyamensis; assembly: GCF_054658615.1. Taxonomy (NCBI): domain Bacteria; kingdom Bacillati; phylum Bacillota; class Bacilli; order Lactobacillales; family Streptococcaceae; genus Pseudolactococcus; species Pseudolactococcus yaeyamensis. Next base: position 19,663 of record NZ_BAAGGP010000033.1, on the reverse strand, counting down.
TTGCTGTTTTGATTTCTTGATTATCTTCTCTTTCAAAAGTAAAGATTTTAGTGCCATTTACCTCTTCATTGGTTAGTATTTTGTACAAATTTTTATCATTGACAGTCAATTTATCTTTTGAAATATCCCATTTCAATTTATCTGTTTCGTATATGCCATCTGTTAAAGCGAATTTTTGAGATGCGACAGTCACTTCTTCTTTACCACTCCAAAAATTCCCAATGAATACACCTGCAACTATTCCTATAATTGCAAAAAAGTAGTAAATCATCTGAAACCAGTAAAGACTCGGTGTATATCCGTTGTATATCCCCATCACAGCCGCAAAAAACAAGATCACCAAGGCTTCTATAATATTACCAACAAAAGTGATTGTAGGTGAAATGCTCACGGGAAATCTAAAAGTATTTGATAAATTTAACTGACCAATAATGCTATATAGACTTTGAAGTATAGTGCCATTTGTAAACCCCCAAATTGCCATCCCTACTAACATCCAAGGTAAATAGGGGACGTTGGTTGCACCTAAACTACGCTTAAAAATATAACCAAAAATAACATAGTAAAAAGTGGCCATGATAATAGGATTGGCATACTGCCATATCCTACCCAGAATAAAATTTTGGTAATTATTTTTGGTATTATACTTACTCATTCTGATAATCAGCGGTAAATACTTTATTTGTTCTCGTATATATTGAATAACATCTTTCATTTCTATCTCATTTCAGGAATATTCTGATGATTATATAACCTAGTCACAGTTATCTTAAGAAAAATACTCATATGATGCTAGAGGTTATGGGCTAAGATTGTTTTCTCCTTGAACTGTTCCACCCCGATCCGTTCCACCTTGATCTGGCGTACTTGGATCAGTAATCGGAGTTGATGGAGCTGGAATTTCCGGTGGGGTAGTTGGATAAGAAGTATAGTCATCTCCTTGTCCTGAATAGGCTGAATCGTCCGACACATCAGTCGTCGTTTGACCAGTGTTTGCAGCACTTTCAGGTGTCGCAACTTTCCCTTCAACTGATTTAGGTAATTTAATAACCATCCCTACTGTAATCAGTGCAGGGTCAAGACCTGGGTTAAGTTTAAGAACGTCATCGCTAGAGAGTCCGTAGGCAGAAGCAATTCCATTAAAAGTATCCCCTTCCTGAACAATATAATCAAATGTTGCAACTGTTTTAGAACTACTTTTTTTACTTGTTGATGATTTCTGAGGTTTTGAAGCACTCGATTTTTTAGAAGATTGACTGCTTTTAGTAACTGAAGAAGGTTTTCCCACTTTCGGTTGATTTCCCTTATCCGTACTTCCGCCTTTAACAGATATGACAACATTAAACATCATAAAAATGACACAAAAGCACATGACAACTTTACTTGACCAAGTGAGTTTCATTTTATTTTTGACAATCGTTCTGTCAATTATAGCAAGTGAAGTTTGACTGACCTCGCTTGAAGAATTATCAATTATCTCTTGTTTAAGCGCTTCAACTGAATAATCTAATTGCTCTTGCCGACGATCTAATTTATACTGTTCTTGCTGTTCCTTTGAAAGTTTATTGAACCAATCAATAAAGGCTTGGTATTTAGGTAAAATTTCTTGTGTTGACCCATATTCTTTAACCTCACCATAATGAAGCCAAACCACTTTATCTGTCCATTTTTGAATTTGACTTGTGTTATGGCTGACAACAAAAATTGTCTTACCACATTCCCGAAATTCAAACATTTTCTTAGCTGACTTTGCCGCAAAGGTTGAATCCCCAACCGACAAAGCTTCATCGATGATGAGGATATCTGGATCTTGATTCACAGCAATCGAGAAGGCAAGCTTTGAACGCAGCCCTGACGAATAGCCCTTAACTTGACGATCTATGAAAGGTCCAAGTTCAGAAAATTGGATGATTTCATCCATCTTTTCCTCAATCTCTTTTTTACTCATCCCCATCATCATCCCTTTGAGACGAATATTATCTCGACCTGTCAAATCAACCTTAAGTCCAGCGCCTATGGCAATATGAGAGACTTCACCGTTAATTTCTAGTTCTCCCGTTGTTACACTTAGACTTTGATCAATTATGTTGAGAAGCGTTGACTTACCAGAACCATTTAAGCCAACAATCCCAATTGCTTCTCCATCATAGACATCAAAATTGACATTACGAAGTGCCCAGAAATCTTTGATTTCTCGGCTTCCTTCCCCTATTCCCAATAATTCTTTTAGTTTTTCATTTTGCGACAGTTCAAACTTTTTAGAGCTCAAACTCCCACGTACTTTAAGCTTAGGATTACTTGTTTCATCAAGAAAAGCCAAACTATCAGATTTTTGAGTTAATAGTTTTTCTTTCCACTTCACTCATGATTCATCAAATAATTGTTTGGTTATTTTATTTTTAACATTAGTTTTTCAGATAATAGCAAAACTACCTCTCTAATTACTTTTTCCTCAAATATTCTGTCTATTAGATAACTATATTTTTTTCTTCTTGTGTACTACTTAATTTTTCCCTAAAATACAGAACAAAAAGAGGTCGCTTCAAATTAAGCTCCTCCCATTTTACAAGACCTTACTTATCTCTTTATCATTTGCCAGCTTTTCCAAAACAGCAAAAGTACTCTTCACATAATAATCAACTGCAATTGGAATCGTCTCATCTTTGACCACCATATCAGAAAAATGAAGTCCGGGGCTTCCCGAGGCGTTGCTACCAATGAAAGCAAAAACACCCGGTATTGCCTCAACATATGTCGCAAAATCTTCCCCTGCATTGGAGGCTTGAGGAATGACCACATCGTCATGCCACGAGCTAGTTTCCTGAAACAAAAACTGAGATAGTTCGGGATCGTTATAAGTCACATTCGGCCCCAAAATCCACGTGATTTCTACCTCAACGCCATATGCTTTAGCGACATTTTCAACGACTTCATAAAAGCGCTTCTTGGCAAGGGTGCGATCCCCTTTATCAAATGTTCTAATCGTTCCTTCAAAAATAGCATCATCTGGTAAGACATTCCAAGTATTGCCTGCTGCCATATGGGTAACTGAGACAACGACAGCGTGTTGCGGATCAATATTACGTGACACGAGTTGTTGCAAGCTCGAAATGATTGCAGATGTCGCAATAATACTATCGGCACCTTGATGTGGGTAGGCTGCATGTGAGCCTACACCTTTGACGGTTACAAAAAATTGGTCAACAGCTGCCATAATCCCTTTTTCACGAATACCAATTTGTCCAACAGGCAAAGTTGGCATATTATGGTAACCGATAACCGCTTGAACATCTGACAAAACACCTGTTGCAATCACATCATTGGCACCAAAATGTTTTTCTTCAGCATGTTGAAAAATCAATTTGACCGTACCTTTGATATCAGCTTCACGTTGTTTTAAAATTTTGGCAGCACCAAGCAAGGTCGTTTGATGTAAATCGTGACCACAAGCGTGCATCACACCTGCATTTTTAGAAGCAAAAGGTAAGCCTGTATTTTCCAAAATCGGAAGCGCATCAATATCAGCACGTAAAGCAATCACCGGTTCACCGTGACCAATCTGAGCGACTAATCCTGTTGTTAAGCCAGTATCTAAGATGTTGATCTTGAGATTTTCCAAATAATTTTTGAGGTATTGAGTTGTGTTGACTTCTTCTCCTGACAATTCAGGATTCTCATGAATATAGTGACGGATTGAGACCAATTCGGCGTAGTGTTCAGGTGACATTGACATATGCAATAATTCCTTTTTTGATTAGTATAGGCGTGATTATTTTTCAGCTTATTATTGATGCCCTATGGCGACCTGACATGTTCAAATATAGAGGCAATCACTTTTAATCCATTGTATCATTTTTTAAAATTATTTTTAACAAAAATGTCTGCGCTGTCAAAGATTGGTAAAAGTTGACTTTTGAGCAGCTACAAAAGCTTGGTGTAAATCAGCAATCAAATCAGTTTTATTTTCAATCCCAATCGCCAAACGCAAAAGATTAGTTGTAATGCCAATCCGTGCGAGGATATCCGCTTCAAACGCTTGGTGACTCATGGTCGTGACGTGCTCAATCAAACTTTCAACTCCACCTAAACTAGCAGCTAATTCAAAGCGTTTCAGATGTCGCAAAAATGTTGTCAAATCATAATCATCAGCTAAGTCAAATGAAATGACTGAACCAATACCTGTTGCCTGGGATTCTTGGATGTCTGCTTCATCTCGGGAATAACTTCCAGCAAAATAAACACGATTAACAGCCTTGTGATGGGCTAGAAAATCAATGATAGCCAGCGTATTAAACTCTTGACGGTCAAGCCGAACTGACAGAGTTTTGATGCCACGAATCAAGGAATAAGCATCAAAAGGAGATAAAATCGCGCCTTGTGTCGTTTGAAAAAAATTAATTTTTTTCGCTAAAATTGCATCGTCAGTCGCAACAAAACCAGCGATAACATCTGCGTGACCACTGAAATATTTGGTCGCTGAATAAACAACCAAATCAGCACCGAGTTCAAGTGGTTTCTGATAATAAGGCGTTAAAAACGTATTGTCAACTGCAACTATTGTACCATTTTGATGGGCTAGTGTGCTAATTTTCTGGATATCTGTGACACGTAATAAGGGATTTGAAGGCGTTTCAATAAAAATACCTGCCACATCAGCTGTGAAGTCATCAACCGATAGTCTGTTTAAATCATCAATGAGTTCAAACGCTATGTCATACTGTGTCAAATATTGTCGGACAAAGGCGTAAGTCCCGCCATAAATGTTGGTATTCAGCAGGAGTTTGTCTCCCGGCTTAAATAAACTAAAAAAACTCGAGATAGCTGCCATTCCTGAAGAAAAAGTATAGACAAAATCGGCGCCTTCTATTTTAGCCAGCAAAGTTTCAAGCTGTGAGCGGGTTGGATTATGCGCTCTTGAATATTGAAAATTTCCCAATTCATCAATATTGTTTTGCGCATAGGTTGTCGTGAGATAGATGGGTGGTACAACGGCATTTTCGGGATTGCTTTGACTCGAAATACCTGTCACAACCACTGTGTCTAATTTTTCTTTGGGCGTTAGTTTTTCTTTATTTGTCATACTTTGAGTATAAACGAAGTGACCAAAAACCGTGATACCGATATGACATCACGGCATTTTAATTATTTTATCCCTGATAAGCGAATCAAGGCCATATCTAATAGAAATTTTTTATCTGCCTGACCTGATTTGATTTTATAATCAGTATCAATTAGCTGTCGCAGTGCTTGTGCCAGAAAGGCTTTACTTCTAGCCCGCGCAGGTCCGACCAAGAATTTCAAGCGGTAGGGATTAATTTTCAAAAACTCGACTAGCTGCCTATCTGTATAGTGCTTATCTAATAAAAGTTTGATTTGAAAATACAAGCGAAAATTTGTCGTCAAAATCGCCAACAACTTAATCTCATCTTCTCCCTGCAAGACCAAATCTGCCACTAAAGCCCGCGCCTCAACTAATTTTGATTTCAAGATTAAGTCCGTCAGGTCGAAAATGTTGTCAGATAGGGATTTAGGTACTGCTGCTTGGACATCGTCAGGCGTGATGGCTCTGCCATCTGCATAGGTTTTGACCATTTCGATATTCTGTCTGATAATGGCAAAGTTGGCATTCGACTTTTCAATGATTAAATTAACGATATTAGGTTGTAAACCTGAATCTGCTACCAAATACTTGGTCAAGTCATTTGGTTTTAAGTCAGTTGCTTCTAAATCGAAGGCGAGTTTTTTAAGTTTTTTGACAATGCGACGTTTACCGTCTAATTTGCCGCGGCAGATAAAGATGACTTTGGTCGTCTCAAGTGGATTGTCTAGAAAACTTTCCAAGCGTGTTACCTGCTGTTCAGTCAAAACTGACTTTTTGGCAGTCGTCAAGTCCCATAGATTTTCAAAGACAACGAGCATACCATCGCCAAAAAAGGGGAGGCTTTCCAATTCTTCGAGTGCTAAATCGGGGGCAGACTCGGTCATATCGAAATAGGCCTGAGATAAATCTGACGGGTCAAAGCCGACTTTCTGTAAGATTTGCGTCTTCAGCTCTGAAATAATATCGTCATTTTCCCCTGAAATCACAGTGAACTGAGGTAAGTCCGCTGCTGATAACCGCGATAGCTCATCAAATACTGTCATGGCTACCTCCATTTTCAGTATCAGCCGCAGGATCGTCCAGATGGGCAACTAAAACCTTACGCGGTTTCGTGCCCTCAGCTGGGGTGATGATGCCAGCTGCCTCCAGCTCCTCCATGATACGTGTGGCTCTGTTAAAGCCGGTCGACAAGCGACGTTGGAGCATGGACGCTGACGCTTTTTGGCTCTCAATGACCAGCTGTTTGGCTTGCTCAAAGAGGGGATCGCCAGAATCTGTGGCACTGGCGCCACCATTGCTATCAAAACCTCTTGCATCATCTTCTGTCACTTCGCCCGGGTCAAATGTTTCATCATAGTCAGCACTGGCTTGATTTTTGATGAAGTCAACAACGCTTGCCACATCATCATCTGATAGGAAAGCGCCTTGCAGGCGAATGGCGTGATTTTCATCAATCGGCTTAAAGAGCATATCGCCGCGACCGAGGAGTTTTTCAGCACCATTACTATCAATAATCGTCCGCGAATCTGTCCCAGATGAGACAGCAAAGGCGACACGACTTGGCACGTTGGCTTTAATCAGACCACTGATGACATCAACTGATGGACGCTGTGTGGCAAGAATCATGTGAATACCTGCTGCACGCGCTTTTTGACCAATCCGGATGATGGCATCTTCGACTTCTTTAGAAGCGACCATCATCAAGTCTGCCAACTCATCGACGATGACGACGATAAGCGGTAAAGTTTGCTGTTTTTCATCGTTTTCAGCGTTAAATTTCTCGACTTTGGCATTGTAGCCTTCCATATTGCGTGAGCCGACACGACGAAAGAGTTCATAACGATTTTCCATCTCATCCACAATTTTTTGTAGGGCTCGTGCAGCTTTACGTGGGTTAGTCACGACTGGAATGAGGAGATGCGGAATATCATTATAGACATCCAGCTCGACCATTTTAGGGTCAACCATGAGGAGCTTGACCTGACTAGGAAGAGCCTTCATTAGGATACTGGTAATAATACCATTGACAGCGACAGATTTGCCTGAACCTGTAGACCCTGCGACTAGGATATGAGGCATTTTAGCGAGGTTGAAAGTCTTAATCGATCCATCAACTGCTTTTCCTAACGGCACTTCTAGCAGATTTTCAGGATTGGTCTGGGCATTTTCCCACATCTCACGGAAGCCAACCATGGCAACTTCTGAGTTGGGAATTTCAATCCCGACGACTGATTTCCCCGGGATTGGCGCTTCGATTCTGACGTCTTTTGCGGCCAAGGCTAGTGCCAAATCGTCTTGGAGATTCAAAATACGGCTGACCTTAACACCTGTAGCCGGCTTGATTTCATATTTGGACACGGATGGGCCAACGACTGCTGATTCGACCGTCGCTTGAATACCAAAACTTTTGAAGGTTGTCTCTAATATTTTGATATTATGTTGGACATTCTTGCGTTCATTAGTTTGATTTTTGATAGGAGTAGGGGCAAGTAAAGTGGCATCTGGTAATTGATAGCGAGACATTTCAGGCGTTTGTGCGAAATCAATCGACAGATTATCCTCTGATTCATCAAATTCATCTGGCGCATCAGATTCAGATGTCAAAATCTTACCTGTTTCTGGTTCATAGTCTGGCATAACGATTTCAGGTTCTTTATAGGGTAGGACATCATAGTCACGCGGTTCAGTCAATTCTTGTGGGTCAATGCTTACTGGTTCAATCGATGCCGCCTCAAGCTCTTCTGATAGTTCAATTGGCATGGCTGCGGTAACAGCTGCTGCTTTTTCTGCCGCTTCACGTGCTTCTTGACGTTTCGCTTTTTTGTCTTGACGCTTGGCATGTCGCGCTGCTGAGCTTGATTTGAGTTTGGCAAAAACGGTCTGCCAAACTTGTGGCGATAGAAAGTACAAACCCGGTAGGAGTAAAAGCCCTGCAATCAAATAAACGCCGATGACTGAAAACAAGAGTTTCAATGGTAAATAAATGGCATGCCCAAGCATTCCCGCCCCCGCAAACTCTGTCACTTTCAGTTTAACAAACTGACTTGAAACCAGAGTCCACGTGTGGTTTGTCCCTGTTAATTTATCAAAATATGCCTGAAAGCCTAGCACCATGGCCAAAAAGATTAAAATCAGGCCGACGACAGAGTTGCGGTGTTCTGATGAAAATTCTTTTTTGAAGATGGGCAGGATAATCATGAGAATGCACGCAATAATCACTGGATAGGCGAGGCTCCCAACGGCAATGCGAATCAGGTTATAAAGAGAAATGCCAACCATGCCAAAGCGTGTTGCTGAAAAGATTAGCAAAAATAAGGCGACAAACATAACAGCAAGTTTGCGTTTTTCTGCTTGTTCAGCCTGTACTTTTTTAGATATTTTTCTATTTTTTTGTGTTTTTTTCTGAGTTTTTTTAGCCATAGTCATTATAATTATACCATAATTTGATATACTAATTGTATGGAAAATATAAATAAGGCGTACCATGCCATAGCCTTTTTCGATCTGGATGGCACACTTTTGAACTCGCAGAGCCAACTTGATGAGGAGGTCATTCAAGCCCTTCACCACATCCGTCGTAATGGCATTTTGCCGATTATCGCCACTGGGCGTGCACATTTTGAACTTGAGGCGTTCATGGCTCAGTCTGGTATCACCAGTGCCGTTGCCATGAATGGTCAATTTATCATCATTGAAGGGGAAACCATTTACCATGAACCAATGGCGGTGGCGAGCATTGATAAACTAAAAACACTAGCAGATGCTAAAAATCAAGCCCTTGCATTTTATGATAAGGACAGTCATTGGGTTTCTAAGCTGACTGTTCTTGTCAAAGACGCTTACGGTTACACCGCTGTACCAGTCCCAACAATCAATGCCACCCACTATCTGACCAACGAAATCAACATGCTTTTGCTCTTTTCTGACCAAATAGCTGATGTGGCCTACTATCAAAATCTAGTCCCTGAATTTAATTACTTCATGAACACCCCTTACTCAATCGACATTGTCAATGCCAATTCAAACAAGGGAACTGGCATTAAAAAAGTCGTTGAGCTTCTAGATTTTACTGGCGAAACTTACGGCTTTGGTGATGGACCAAATGACCTTCATCTTCTAGAAGTTGTTGATCATGCGACTGCCATGGAAAATGCCCTTGATGAACTCAAAGCAATAGCTGATTTTGTCACAACTGCCAATACTGACCACGGCATCGTCAATGCCTTTAAACATTGGGGCTGGCTTTAAGCACAAAAAATCTGCTAAAATTGGACACACTATCCAATCTTAGCAGATTTTTATTTTAGCTTACATCAGAGCTTGAGCAGCTGTGATAATTGATAATTTATAGACCTCTTCTTCATTTGAGCCACGTGACAAGTCAGAAACTGGTTTGTTCAAACCTTGAAGGATTGGGCCAATGGCCTCAAAATTTCCGAGACGTTGCGCAATTTTGTAACCGATATTCCCAGATTGTAAATCTGGGAAAACAAAGACACTGGCATTACCAGCAACTGGTGAATTCGGGAATTTCAGGCGACCAACTTCAGGAACAAAAGCCGCATCAAATTGCATTTCACCATCGATTTTAAGATCAGGTCGCAACTCTTTGGCGATTTTTGTCGCCTCAACTACTTTAGTCACGTCTTCCGAAGCTCCAGAACCATTGGTTGAAAAGCTGAGCATGGCCACACGCGGCTCAATGTCAAACAAAGTCGCTGTTGCTGCTGAATCAATGGCAATTTCTGCCAATTCTTGCGCACCTGGTTTGATATTAATGGCACAGTCGCTAAAAATATATTTTTCTTGACCATAAGCACGTACCATCAAGAAAGCACCCGATGTTCGTGAAATCCCTGGTTTGGTTTTGATAATTTGAAGCGCTGGACGCACTGTGTCAGCAGTCGAGTGAATCGCACCTGATACTAAACCATCAGCTAAGCCCATATAGACTAGCATCGTGCCAAAATAGTTGACATCTAACAAAATATCACGCGCTTGTTCTTCTGTTACTTTCCCTGCACGACGTGCAACAAAGGCAGTCACCATCTCATCAAATTGCTCATAATCTGCTGGGTCGATAATCGTAAAGAGTGATGACTGCAAACCACGTGAACGCAACGTCGCTGAAATTTCTTCAACATTGCCCAAAAGAATTGGCGTTATCAGCTGCTCAGCCAGTAAGCGATGAGCCGCACCAAGAATCCGTGGTTCAATCCCTTCTGGAAAAACTATTTTCAAATTTTTTCCTGCAATTTTCGCTTTGAGTCCCTCAAACAAATCATTTTTCATCTATACTTCATCCTTCTTAAATTTAGTTTACTGACACAGTATAGCATAATTCACAAAGATTTGTAAACGTTTTCTCCTTTATTTTCTTTCAAAATTGATGAAATTTTTGTATTGATGATGTCTAAGCCGACCAAATTACTGATACCTTCAGGAATAATCAAATCCGCATAACGCTTCGTTGGCTCAATAAATTCATGATACATCGGTTTCACAGCACCCAAATACTGGTCGATAATACTATCCAGACTTCGACCACGTTCAGACATATCTCGCTTAATCCGCCGAATAATTCGGACATCATCATCAGTATCCACGAAAATTTTGATGGCCATCATATCACGTAAACGCTCATCTTCTAGAACTAAAATCCCTTCAACAATGATAACATCCACTGGTTTTTGAAGATAAGTCTCTTTACTGCGGGTATGATTCGTATAATCGTAAATCGGAATCGCAACTTCTTTTCCTGCCTGAAGTTCTTCAAGCTGGCTAATCAAATATGTCGTATCGTAAGCCAAAGGATGGTCGTAGTTGGTCTTAAGACGCTCCTCAAAGTCCAGATGACTTTGGTCTTTATAGTAAGAATCATGCTCAATCAAAGCGATTTGTTCATTTGAAAAGTTGGTCAGTATGGCTTGGCTGACAGAAGTCTTACCCGAAGCAGAGCCTCCTGTCACACCGATAATCATTGGTTTTTTCATCATAACTATATTATATCAATTTTCCCATTTTTTTGTTAAAATATATTGTAATGAAGAAAAAAACCATTTTATCAGCCTCAGAAGCTGACCGAGTTATCATCCAGACTGGCGACAAAATCTTAATCAAAGGTGCTTTGGGTAGTGGGAAAACAAGCTTACTCAAAGAAATAGTAGACATATTCCCTAAGTATCACTTTGACATCCTTTTCCAAACCTTAGACGATAATTTCTTGCCTGGCACAGTAGCTCAAAATCTTGCCTTTACCTTAGAAAACAATGCCATTCCTTTGGCGCAAATACGAGCTAGCGTTCAGGCTAGTGCTGAAACTTATCACTTGACAGATGACCTTAACACTGACATTTCTGAGTTGACGACTTACAAAAAGCAAGTCCTTGCCATGGCGCAACTCCTCATCCATCCCACTGATGCGCTAATTTTGGATGAGCCTTTATTTTTACCAGAAGATTTTGATGGGACACTGATTATGACAGGTAACTTTAATACCGATTTCTTTGATTACGTGATTGACTTGTCAGAAGGAGTACCTCCGCAACCAACACCTGAGTTAGCACTCAAACGTCAAATTAATCCAAACAAAGCCATCCTCTCAGTAACTGAACTTGTCAACAAAATAAGCTTTACCATTTATGAAGGAGAAAAAGTCGCAATTACAGCACCAGATGAAGTTCCTGTTGCGGATATGTTGGCTGGTTTTCGTCCGACATCAGGCGAGATTGATTTCTACTATGAAGATATCACCCACCAATCTCTTAATAAACGTGGCAAAAAAATCGGCTACATCATGGCGAATCCAGACGATATGATTTTTGTCAAACGCATCTCTGATGCTGGCATTTCTGATGAACTGCTTGCGCTTTGTCAGCTAACAACTCTCAAAAATGTGCGGCTATCCGACTTGTCCTATCGACAGAAACGTTTATTTACAACTGCTTGTATCCTCATGCAAGCGACACCAATCGTTATCATCGATCAGCCTGAATTTGAGGGATTCCCAGAAATTCTGAGCTATCTCGATCACAAAGGCGTGACCTTGATTCTCATCACAGATCAGGATGTTTTCTTGCCGTTTATGGATAGACAGGAGATTTTCTGATGTTGAAAACTTTGACCCCAGTCACTAAATTCATGATTTTTGTCCTGACCACGGTGGCTGCCCTTATTTCTAACGATACCCGTTTTTTGGGTGTACTGGCTTTGATAGCACTGACTTGCTTTTTGTGTGCAAAACTTAAATTTGCCAAATGGCTTTGGATTTTGATACTGCTTCATCTGGTGATTATGTTTTGCCTTGATCCTGACTATGGTGTGACACTTTACCACTACAATATCAGTTGGCTTGCAGATTTGACTGTTCAAGAGGCGCTTTATTTACTGACTATTTTTCTGAAAGATGTGATTATCCTGACTTTCTTACAGATTTTCTTACTGACAAGTCAGCCTTTGGAAATCGCTGCTAGTCTAAACTATGTCGGACTATCCTATCGTATGGCTTACAAAATCGGTCAACTTTTCGGGATTAGAACACGATTTAAAACTAAGCATATCAAACTTCAAACTGCTGCCGCTGCTCAAAATCAAAAGTTTTCAAAGTTTGCTGCTGTGCAATTTTTGCTGAAAGCAAAGCACGAAGAGACACTAGGCAGCAGACATTTCGGCAAAAAACAAAAACGAACATGGTATCAGATGTGCCCAATCACTGAGCGCGATAAAAGGGCGATGCTACTCGCAGGACTTTCTGTTATAATAAGTATCATCTTGATTGTTGTGAACGGCGGTAGACTTTGGAATCCTTTTCGATAAATTGATAGGTTTGCGAAACGGCTTGATTAGCAAGCCTGATATAGGGAGATAAAATATGACATTAAAACTTGGTGTAATTGGAACCGGCTGGATTTCGCGTGCTTTTATTGATGCAGCTTTATCGACAAAGCTGTATCACTTCTCTGCGATTTACACGCGCAGTTTAGCGAGTGGCGTGACCTTCACTGAGGACTTTCATCATGTGGATGTCTTTGAAAATTTAGCTGAATTTGTTGCTTCAGACTTGGATGTCATTTATGTTGCGAGTCCTAATGCGCTGCATTTTGAGCAGGCAAAGACGGCAATTTTAGCTGGTAAACACGTGATTGTCGAAAAACCTGCCTTTTCAAATCCGACTGAACTAGATGAGATTATCAAGCTTGCAGCACAAGAAAAAGTCCTGTTTTTTGAAGCGGCGCGTAATTTACATGAAAAATCGTTTGATATTATCAGAGACTTTTTGGCTGATAAAGTCATCGTCGGGGCAGATTTGACCTATGCCAAATACTCATCAAAAATGCCCGCCCTCTTAAACGGCGAGTTGCCTAATAAATTCAATCCTAAATTCTCTGGAGGCTTATTGGCTGACTTGGGTGTTTACCTGCTCTATGCGGCACACGCCTTTTTCGGCAAGCCAAAGTATGCCCAATACACCGCTCAATTATTGGAGTCAGGTATTGATGTTTCTGGCGTCGGTGTACTGTCTTATGACGGCTTTAAAGTCGCCCTTAAAACTGGTGGTAATTACAATTCATTTTTACCAAATGAAATCTATACAACGACTGGTACGCTTGTATTGGACGCTGTCAATGCCATTCACTATGCACGTTTCATCGACCTTGACGGTACAACGCTTGAACTGCCCATTAAAGCGCCTCAAGATAGCATGCAGGAAGAGGCGCTTGATTTTGCCAGAGTGATTGAAAACCCCAATACCCCGAAACATTTTGAAGACTATGAAAACTGGCTAAGTATGGCGATTAACGTTGCTGCAACAAGTTACGCCATGAGAGAAAGTGCAGGAATTAAATTTGACGCTGACAAAAAATGAGCTACCTCAAGTCTGGGCAGATGTCTTAGCCGCTGTCTCTGACTTTACAGAGGTTCAACAACAATCCTTTGATGCCATTTCATCAGGACAAAACGTCCTCGCAACAAGCCCAACGGGGACAGGTAAAACTTTGGCCTATCTCTTGCCAAGTCTCCTCAAAGTTCAAAAAAAACAAGGGCAACAGCTCTTGATTTTAGCCCCCAATAGTGAGCTTGCAGGTCAAATTTTTGAAGTCGTGAAGTCATTGGCAGCGCCTCTAAGCCTAACCGCTAATCTGGTTATTTCCGGCGCTAGTATTAAGCGACAAATTGAGCGAATCAAAAAAGGGTCTGAAATTATCGTTGCGACACCCGGTCGGGCGCTAGAGTTGGTTAAAGACAAGAAAATCAAGATGACGGCTATCCATACGATTATTCTTGATGAAGTTGATAATCTGCTTGAAGATTCTCAGTGGCGATTTGTCAAGCCGATTATCACGCGCACGCCTAAGGCTTACCAGTTTATCGCCTCTAGCGCGACGGCTCACGAAGTTTATGAGACCATGGCGAGTTTTGCGCCTAACTTGGTTGAGATTAATGTCGACAAAATGGAAGCAACGGTTGACCATTTCATGGTCAAAGTCGAGAATCGTAAGAAAATTGACCTCTTGCGACAAATCGCCCACATTCCTGATATGCGCGGTCTAGTCTTCTTTAACCGTCTGGAAGACCTCGGCAATGCCGAAGAAAAACTGACCTTCCAAAATATCGCTGCTGTTTCTATCGCAAGCGATGTTAATGGTCGGTTCCGTAAAACGATTATTGAAAAATTTAAGAATGGTGAGATTACACTCCTGCTTGCGACTGATATTGCAGCACGGGGGCTTGATATTGATGACCTCGACTATGTGATTAACTTTGATATTCCAGTCAACCTCGAAAGTTACACCCACCGAACGGGCCGAACGGGTCGCATGGGCAAATCAGGCGTTGTTGTCAACATCGTTGGCAACTCATTCGACGAAAAGAATGTTAAAAAATATCAAAAACAACCTGAAAAGATTCTCAAAGCAGGTGAATTTATCAGCCTAAAATGATATAATACTAAATGGCAATGCGCCATTTATCCGTCCCTCTAGTATAACGGATATTACGAGCCCCTCCTAAGGGTTTGATGCTGGTTCGATTCCGGCGGGGGACATTCTAGCACCATAATAGGTAATAATACGTAATCAAAAACCTTTATTTTATAAGGTTTTTAACGTTTTACCCACAATAGAAAATAATACTTTGTAAAAAAATTTGGCACAAGGAAATTATCACGCGCATCATGACTTTTTAATTATCGCAAAAAAGCTGACATCAATGTGCCAGCTTTTTTATTTCACTACCCTAAAATTAATTCCTCAAGTGCTTCAGTAGTCACTTTAGAAACATTGATATGTTTTCTTTTAGCCGCTTCGTTCAGATACTCAGGAATTGAAATATTTCTCCGCACTGTCTTGCTATTTTTCTTACGGTAATCTTCAATATTGAAAGCAACCAGAGAAACTAAGGCTTCATTTTCCCATTCCTCAAGTTCAATATTTTCAGTTTTACTTGCATCAGGATACTCATTATATCCCTCGAGCGCTAATCCAACTGCATTTTGTGCCATTGAAACCGCTTCTTCTAACGTGTCGCCCTGTGTGATAGCTTCTGGAACGTCTGGAACACGCACAGAATACCCAACCTCTTCTGGTGTGAAAACAACTGGATAAACGACGATATTTGATTTTTGTGCCATGTTATTTTAGCGTACAAGAAACAAGCCTTGTCTTATTTAAGACCTGCTTGTTTCAAAATGCCTTGTTCTGTTCCTTTTTTTAAATCTTTTGAGTGAATAGGAACAGTTGTTTGGCGACCGGTTTCATAATTAATAAATTGCTTATGACTTCCGTTTTTCTTAAGCAATTTTATCATTTGTTTTGCGGTCATCGGCATTCTACGCTTCCTCCTTTCTATATTGATTATACACAATTATTGTGTATAATCAAATGTTTTATCAAATTTATTTTAATTATTTTTTGCACACAAAAAGCCTTACAAGAACAATTCTCGCAAGGCTAATTTGGGTTTCACTCGATTTTCAGTTAGAGGGAAAGACAAGGTTAGACAAGAGATTGGTTTAGCCTTGATGGCGATTAATCTCAGAAAACTAATGGTAAATTGTTGAACAGAGAAAAAGCAAGCTAATCCAATCTAAATTGATTGGATTAGCTTGCTTATTATTTCAGTGACTGTAGACTTTTGTCCCAGACTCTTTTCTTTAAATTCTGCTTCTATATTTCTTTCTAGCTTGAATAAAAGCTGAAGCCGTTGGTGACATCGGACTAAACTTAAAATAATAGCGTAATTCACTAGACAAGCTCTGCCCACCCATAGATAGACTAAGCTTGAGGAGCGTTTCAAGGTTTAGTTTTCTATTTCTAGAAGAATCTTGAGGGGAACTGGTAAAACGTTCAGAATGTTTGACAATAAGGAGATTGCCTACTCTAATTTGTATTTAGTATGAAATGAGATTGGCAATTTTGAGGAAAATGTGATTAGAATAATGAGACAAGGGACACCTCCGGAATACGTAACGCATCGACGTTTGATTATTTGCTTAAGATAATTGTATCAGGAGTGTGTTCTTTTTGCTTATAAAAAAGAAAACGATGAGCTTTGTGGCACACCGTTTTTTTGATTAATCTATCAACTTCCAAACGATTTTCTCTGAGTTCAAAACTCTGTCATCTCGACAAATGCGGCACGGATAATTTCAGCCACATCGCCATTTTCAAGGGCGACATAGGCGCCTTGAGAGAGGTTGCCATGGCGTACGGCTTGGGCGCTCATCTCATCTACTAATTCATCAGTCGCGATGCCAACCTCAGGTAAGGTCATCGGAATCCCTAGAGATTTGAGGAAGTCGTAGGTCGCCTTGACGGCTTGGTGGGCGACGGTGTCATCTTCGCCTTCGAGATGCCAAACGTTTCTGCCATATTTGGCAAATTTTGCAACTGTTGTCGCATCGTGATTGAGACAATATGCCATCCAACGTGGCGTCAAAATCGCAAGCCCAATACCATGTGTAATGTCATAGTAGGCTGACAATTCATGTTCGATTGGATGACACGTCCAACCACCCGCACGCCCGTTGCCCGGAATCCCATTGAGCGCAAGCGTTGAAGCCCAAAGGATGTTAGCTCTAGCGATATAATCATCGGGTGTTTGAATCGCAATCGGTGCGTGCTGAATCACGGCTTTCATCAAGCCTTCGGCGATATTGTCCTGAACATCCACACCAGCTGTACGGTTAAAGTATTGTTCAAACAAATGACTTAAAATATCTGCGGCACCTGCAGCGGTCTGATTTGCAGGAACAGTGAAGGTATTGGTTGGATCCAAGAAAGAGACTTTGGGTAACAATTCCCAGCCACTAGTACCAAGCTTTTCATTGCGTTCAGGGTTTGAGATAACGGCATTACGATTCATTTCAGTACCTGTCGCAGCAAGTGTCAAGATGTCAATGATTGGTACAGCCTTGCCCATTTTGCTACTATCTTCGACAAGATCCCAAGCATCTCCATCGTAGTAGACACCACCCGCAATGACTTTTGCGACATCCACCACAGAACCGCCACCGACTGCTAAAATGACATCTAAGGCATGTTCACGCACGAGCTTAACCCCTTCACGAACTGAGGCAATTTTGGGATTGGGTTCAATTCCTGTCAACTCGACAATCTGAAAGCCATTACTTTCAAGCAAGGTAACAACTTTGTCATACAAGCCAAAACGCTTGATTGAGCCACCACCATAGGCTAGTAACACACGTTTACCATAGGCTTCTAGTACTTCTGGCAATTCATTTAAACGCTCCTTGCCGAATCGGATATCTGTTGGGACGTACATTCTGAAATTATTCATTTTTATAATCCATTCCTTTCGTGCTCCGCACTCAGGCACAACACTGAATGAAAAAAAGTGTTGCTTCAAGTTTGGAGTTTTCTTCTATTTTTTGTTAAAATGTCCTTGGAGGAGCGTAAATACACTACAAATCACGGGGAGGAGAATAAGTGCGAAACTTGTTTCGACCTTGCATTTTTATAGGTGTAGCTTAGCTTTACAAGAACAACTAAATGTGTCATTGAGCACGAAAACTTATGTTTGTATAAACGACTCGTTTGTAGAGAGCTTCGCAGTCAATGTCTTCGTCTTCTCTAATTTTTTAGGAGGAAAACAGCTTTGTTAAAAATCGTGTTTCCAATTTTTAGGATTGATGTTCGTAAAACTAAACATCTCCGATTTTTAACTTCACCAAATCATCTCAAGAAACGATCTGAGACACTTTAAAGCTTAGTGCTTATGAGTTCGTTTTCTTGTAAAAAACGTGTTAAAACTTAAATCTTGCAGATTATTAAATACTAAATAGTTCTAAAACAACTCAATGTTTAATAAATTATTCGATTTGCTCAGAATCACAGATTTAAGCTTTTATCTCCTTAATTTTTTTGGACACAATGGCGATTGGTTTTTGTGCACCCTTTTTTAGGGTGTACTGACAATATTAATTTTTTTCAAACTTAACACTCCTTCTTGAGTTCTATTTAGTAGTTATAGTAGTTATAGTCATTATAATAATGTGAAAAACTTGAAAGTATCACGATGAGTATGATGATGTAAATGGCAATAAGAGCCGAACTGATGATAAAAGTTACGAGACCAAAACGGTGCCAAGACGACATGACCTTACGAAATTCTTCGTTATCCCGATACTGATTGGCTGGGTTTTCCAACGCCCATTTTTCGCCATTAAAGCCGAACACAAAAGCCCAAACAATCGCAAAAATCCACCCTATGATAGGAACAACTACTAATAAGCTCAATAGCCCGAGGTAGACTCGATGCGCAATCCCAAAACCGAAAGGTGTCACAAAAGCACCCCAGTTAAATTTAGTTTCGATACCGTCAGGGCTTGATGTTTTAGGTACTGTTGCGTGTATAAAAGGTGACGACTCTTGAACGACAGGTGAAGCTGTTTGGGTAGTTCCCAGTGGTTCTTCTTGACACCTTATTACAGACTCTTGAGCGCCAGGTGGCACATCGTGCGAAGGTGCCTCTGATTCTAGAGTAGGCGAAAATGCTTGTGCCTTATCTTCGGTGTCTTGCGTGACAGACACTAGTTCCTGTTCGACAGCTTGACTAGCTTGTGCCACTGGCACTTGTGAGTCTCCTCCACAGTTCTGACAATACCTGTCCTCTAACTTCATCTCACTACCACAGTATTGACAATACTTCATTTTCATTCTCCACTCTTACCTCTTACTGTTGCATGACCCAATATTGAGTTGATGAGATAGGGGTCACATTTGTTTTCGATACACGTTAATGTTAGCAGAATTGAGAAGTTCATGCCATTCAAATCAAAGTGTTATCTCTCTATATTATACACTTTTTCTCCTCGAAAATAAGATATTTAAAATAATATAGCGGTTATATTATTAAAATATCCATATACTTTACTTTATTATCACTACCTTGTCAACTTATTTTTCTTCTGTCTCTTTTCAAATATCGTCTACATTCCCTCCCGGTTTCAAGGGTTCTGGTCGCTCACAAGTCGTTGTCATGTGATAAGTTTCTCCCGTTTCAGCCGCAGATAAAATCCCTTCAATGGCTTCCGTGATATGC
>NZ_BAAGGP010000032.1:0-29322 GCF_054658615.1 Pseudolactococcus yaeyamensis | reverse complement strand
TCAATTTGAGCATCATTCTAGGGTGGAAAGAGGGACGCCCTGTTTCTTGTTTAAAGGCAGTGAATTTGTCCTCAGGGATACTTTCAATCAGTTCGTGAATGGCAAAACAAATATCATCTTCTGGCATCATTATTTCTAAATCAAGTGGTAAAATGACCTGTTTCATGTTATAATTTTTATGCATAAAGAACAACTCCTGACTTTTGGGATTAGACACTTTAATTGTACAGGATTTTATTCTTTTTGTCGAAAAGTTACACAGAAATAGGCTATGAACGTTTCCGATTAACATCAGAAATGATTCATGGCCTATTTTTTTAGAGGACTTTTGTCCCAGCCTCTTTTTATTTACTTGACAGGATGCCAGCGAGTCATTTAGCTTGTCGATAGTCCAAAATCTGAACGTTGCTATCAATCACTTCGCCAGAGGCTTTGAGTTGGACGCGTTTGTCCGTATTTTCAGTGATGGTCATGTCGTTTTCAAGAAACATTTCACCGTATTTTTTTAAATGTAGGGGCGCAAAATTTGAGTCAATGACGATGTCAAAGATATCAGGGACTGTGCCTTTATCAATGGCAATCAAGCGGTAGTTGGTACCGATAGAACAGCCTTCAACAGGACGACCTGTTTCACCAAGTGTGTTGTCAAAATCTAAAACGAGATCTGCATCAGACCAGTTAGCTAGTCTAGCAAGTATTTGTTCGTCAAATGTAATTTTCATGAGAATACCTCCTAGGGTTATTATATCGCTCTGGTAGAGATTTTACAAAGGAAAGTGATTGGGACATTTTGGTGAAAAAAGCTGTTTGATGATAAGGTCAAAATGACATTGACTGTGGGTGCATGTTATAATGAGCCTATGACGATGATTAAAGATTGGAGCGTGTAATGGCAAATATTTTAGTGATTGATGACGAGGTCAGTATTTTAGAGATTATCAAAATTGGCATCGAAAAAGACGGGCATCTTGTAACTATTTTAGACAATCCTGAAAAACTTCCAGAAAAAAAATTGAATTTTTACGATATCATTTTATTGGATATCATGATGCCTAAGAAAGACGGCTATCAGGTGTTACAGGAGATTAGGAAAATGACGGATAATCCGATTATTTTTCTGACGGCAAATAGTACAGAGGATTCGATTACTTATGGTTTGGGGCTAGGTGCTGATGATTATCTCACCAAACCTTTTCGCATTGCAGAACTTAGGGCGCGAATTAATGCGCATCTAAGAAGGGAAACTAGAGAACACCATGTGACACTGAACCTTGGTGCTTTTCGATTTGACCTTGATAAAAAAGAGCTTTACTTTCAGGATGACTTACTAGCATTGACTAAGGGGGAATATGAAATTTGTGAGTACTTAGGGAAAAACAAGCAACGCATTTTTTCAAGAGAGCAAATCTATGATGCTGTCTTTGGCTATGACGCTGAAGGGGATAGTCAATCCATTGCGACGCACATCAAAAATATTCGGCAAAAATTTGTCAACCCAGAGGATTGTCCAATCAAGACAAAGTGGGGAGTGGGCTATTTATGGCAATGAAAAAAAGTTATGGTTTATACAGGTTATTAACAAAATTTATCGTCACCTTGGTGATTGGTTTGATATTGAGTTTGATGATTCCGCTTTTGCTTTTTTTGATGAGCGAAAAATTGGGCTATGTGAAACCTGCCAATGCGGGTGAGACGGCAGCCGAGGCACTGGTGATGAAAATTCAGAAGGAGCAAGCTTTTGATTCAGCTTGGCTCTCTTCTCAAAATCAGTATGTGCGATTAAATCAAAACTATGAGTTAATAGGTTCTTCTATGGATAAGGCATTGCAACAGGCAGCGATTCAGGCTGTGAAAGCTGGTGAGGTAGGCGGTGGCAATTTCATACAGACACGATTGGGAACGGACTACATTGTTTTGAGCTATCAGCTGAAATCTAGCTATACCAATGATTTTATAAACAATCACTTTCTCTCTCCAGAGGTTTTGATAATTGTGGGCATCATAACCATTTTAAGTCTCACGGTTATCCTATCAATCAGAAGATTTACTAGGGTGATTCGCCACAATTTAACCCCCATGACACGTGCAGTGAAGCATATACAGAATAATGAATTAGATTTTACAGTTGGTTCTTCAAAAATTACCGAATTTAATGAAGTCTTAGAGAGTTTTAAGGAGCTAAAAAATTCTTTACGAGAGGCATTGCAGAAAAGATGGCAGTCGGAAGAAAATCAGCGCAATCAACTTGCTGCCTTGGTACATGACGTTAAAACACCCTTAACGGGTGCTGTCGGTTGGGGAGATTTACTGGCGGAGACACAACTGACTTCGGAACAGGCAAGCTATTTAAAAAAATTACAAGCAAGCACGGCAACAATCGAACAACTCGTCAATGATTTGCTACAAGTTACTCGAGATTCTAATGCAGTCGTTCAAAATATCAGTCAGGTTAATCTGATTGAACTCGTTAGTGAGCTGGCGCAAAGCCTTATGCCTGTGATTGAAGTCAAGCACATCTCATTTGAGACAATTTTTGAGCTTAAAAATGAAAATGTAACCCTAGATGCCTTTCTTTTGACGCAGGCACTTAAGAATATTATCTCTAATGCCGTTGATTTTGTGGCAATGAATGGCATAATCAAACTAACCATTCACAGAAATAAACAGACATTAAAGATTGTGATTGAGGACGACGGACCGAGCTTTTCTGCCGAACTTTTAGAAAAAGCCTTTACGGAATCTTACATGGGAGATTCTAGTCGGTCAGGGATTAATCATTTTGGCCTGGGCTTGACGATTGCCAAAAGAAATATAGAACTTATCGGTGGTACTATTGTGCTTGGTAAATCGGCTACGCTTGGCGGGGCGAGTGTTGTGGTTATGATTCCTCAATGAATATATAAAAGTCAAATATGGCTTTTTTTTATTTTCTTCATCATTTCTTCAAAATTGTCAATTAAACTAGAGTTATGAAAGAGAGGAAAATACGATGAAAAAAATGTTGAAAATCATGGCAATGATTTTAGTGGGCATTGTAACGATGCTTTTGATTGCTGCGCAGCTAACCAAAAATAGGACAGGAATGGTTGCCTACACGATTGATTTAATCAATCCATTTGTTGTCACAGAAGAAGTGTATGGCATTGTGCCAAATGAACCAACTTCAAGCTGGAAAGATGCTGCCAATGGTGGGCAGGATTATGCTTATGAAGTCAAAACCTACAATCAATCTGGATCGAAACGCACTGTTCGGGTCACCACTTTTGGTGCCAAGATAGACGGTGATGTTAAATATCTGAAAATCAAAGCCAAGGGTCAGAGTGTCAGAGGTTATGACTATATTGCTCAGGAAAATCTCCCTAAAAAAGTCTTGAAAGCCATGGAGGAAAAATAAATGCGTGAATCAGTTGTTACAGTAGATAGCATCACGAAAATATATGGCAGTGGAAAAGCTGAAAAAACGAAGGCACTGAATGACATTTCCTTTGATATTAAACAGGGAGAATTTGTTGGCATCATGGGCGCGTCGGGTTCAGGCAAAACAACCTTGCTGAATATTCTATCCACCCTTGATACACCGACACAGGGCTGTGTCAAAATTGATGGAGAAGATTTAGCGCAACTCAAGGGACAAAAACTGGCAGCATTTCGAGGAGAGAAAATAGGCTTTATTTTTCAAGATTTTAGCCTACTAGATAACCTCAGTGCCTTTGATAATATTTCTGTTCCATTGGCATTACAAGGCATGTCGCCAAAAGAAATCATTGAGAAAGTGACGCATATCGCAAGTCTATTAGGCATTGATAAGGTATTAGCGCAATATCCAGCACAGCTGTCAGGCGGTCAAAAGCAGCGCGTTGCATCTGCGCGTGCCTTGGTGATGATGCCTAAAATCATATTGGCTGATGAACCAACAGGGGCGCTGGATTCTGAAAGCGCGAAAGATTTACTAGAAATGTTGGCACGTCTCAATCAAACCTCAAATGTTTCTATCTTAATGGTGACGCATGATCCGTATTCGGCAAGTTTCTGTAATCGTCTCCTACTCATCAAGGACGGACAGATTTTTCAAGAAATTCGCAAAGAAAATCAATCTAGGCAAGCCTTTCATGAAAGACTGTTGCTGAACCTGGGTCAACTAGAAGGGAGGAGTTAGGCATTGCTCATTAAACTGGCTTGGTACAGTACCAAAGGCAAACTAAAAGATTATGTCCTGCTTTTCTCTGGCTTGATTATGGCATCGGCTATTTTCTATATGTTCCAGTCCATTGCAAGGAATAATCGTTTGGTAAATACTTCGATTTTTACGCTTGTTTTCCAGTTGGGAAGTGTTTTATTAGGCGTGATTACTTTTTTCTATCTCCTCTATGCCAACTCTTTTTTGATGAATTTGAAAAGGAAAGAATATGGCATGTTGCTGATGTTAGGTGCCACCAAATTCAAAATTGTGCTTTTAAATTTTCTTGAAACGATTGGGATAGGCTTGGTAGCAACTTTGATGGGTAACCTAGTCGGGATTTTATTGTCAAAAGTTGTGACTTTATTTTTGCAAAATGGTTTGAGCACTCAGTTAACGTCTCAATCATTTGTTAATTTCCAAGCATTTTTGATAACACTAATCTTTTTTGTCGTCTGTTTTATCCTGACCGCAATTTTAAATGGGCGTAGTCTGGCAAAAGAAGAATTGACTGCCTTGCTGAAAAAGCAAGCTACCCCAGACTATACAGATGACAAGTCTGGCATCTTGATACTTCAATTCTTTTCAGGCAGTTTATGCCTAGGTTTTGGCTATTATGCCATGTTTAACGTCATCAATTGGAAAATGAAAGCGATTGTGATTGCCATGTTCACTATTTTTCTAGGGAGTTATCTTTTAATTCATTCGCTCGTCATTTTGGTTTTAAATGGGATGAAACAGCGTAAGCCCTTCTATTTGAAAAAATTAAACACCATTTTAGTCGCCCAATTAAAGTATCGCATCAAATCTTATACTCAAATTTTGACTGTGATTGCCATGCTCTTTGCCCTCGCTTTAGGTGCGCTGACTGTTGGTCTAGGCTTTAAAAATGAGGGCTACAAGATTGCTGACAAAATGCTTTACTATGATTTAGTCCTCACCTCAAAAAATAGTCAGGAGCTTGACAAAATGAGTCAGGCTAATCTCAAAAGTAAGTCAGAATACCATTTTAAAATAGCTGGCAATCGTATTTTAATTAATGAAAATGATTTTGAAAAAACTCCCTTTATCGTTAATACGCCAATAAGTGCACAAGGAACTGTCGTATATGAATGTTTCAATGCAGATGCGCTTAGAAAAAGTGATATTGCGCAAGAAAGCTTTAAAAAAATGCTAGCAGATGATTGGCAGAAAAAGGATATTTCCTTTGTGTCTCAGAATGATTTTAATCTTTCAAATGACATCACTCAAGCCATTATTTTAGTAAAGACGACTAGTTTTAAAAAGAATTATAAAACTCTGGACTCAATCGTGAAGGCGCTTGATGCGAGCGAGATATCGCCTTCAATGCAAAAAGTGTCACAATATAAAGCCTATGAAAAAAATCTCGTTCCTTTCGAATATATGGGCTTTTTCCTAGGCATTGCTTTTCTGACTATGCTGACGTGTTGTCTTATGTTTAAGATTTTGACAAGCTACAAGACAGATCAAGAAAGATATGACATTTTGACTCGAATCGGAGCGACGAAAAGTGGAATAAGCAGTGTCATTGGCAAAGAACTTCTGATTATTTTTACGATTCCTGCTTTTCTGGGCACGCTACATGTCTTGTTTGGTCTACAACTTTTCAAGATACTATTAACAAATCCTTATGATGCCATTGCTATACCAATCATGGTTTTCTTGATGATTTATTTTGTCTATTTTTATTTGACCTATAAGATGTATTCGAAAATTATTTTTCATAAATCTCTTGGTTAAACAAGTCAACTAGACTGGAAGGTTCTTAAAAATCCGAAAAATAGCATGGCTTTGACGAAATGTCACATGACTTGATATGTTATAATTAAAACATGACAACTGCACATGATATATTAAAATCCATCTATGGTTATGAAAGTTTTCGAGATGGACAAGAAGCAATTATTAACAGTGTTCTATCTGGTAAACGAACACTTGGGATTATGCCAACAGGTGGCGGGAAATCGCTGACTTATCAAATACCAGCGATTTTATCAGAAGGTCTGACCATGGTCGTCTCACCCTTGATTTCACTCATGAAAAATCAGGTTGATGAGTTGGTGGCGGCTGGCGTTTCAGCGACTATGATCAATAGCTCGCTTGATTTTGAGGATATTAAAACTCGAACATCTGATATACGACAAGGTGTTTATCAAATTTTCTTTGTGGCACCTGAACGTTTAGAAGATAGCTATTTTTACAACTTTATTCAGTCTTTAAATTTGAGCTTGGTTGTTATTGACGAAGTTCATGTTTTGTCTCAATGGGGGCATGATTTTAGACCAGCTTATTTGAGAGCAGTTGACTTAATTGAAGGTCTCAGTAATCATCCTAATGTCATGGCACTGACTGCCACAGCGACTGAAAAAGTCCAAGCCGATTTGGTACGCATTTTAAACATTGAAGAAACGATTGTGACAGGATTTGCCAGAGCCAATCTCGCTATTAAAATCGGAAAAGGTCTGTCAGATGCTGAAAAACGTAAATATGTTGTCTCTTATGTAAAAAATCATCCAACTGATGTCGGCATTATCTATGCTGGAACACGTAAGAAAGTTGATGACCTCTGGGAATTATTGCAACAATCAGGTGTTTCTGCTGGTCGTTATCACGCCGGCATGTCAGATGAGGATAGAGAATCAGCTCAAAACGGCTTTCTCTATGATGATTTTCAAGTCATCGTCGCGACCAATGCCTTCGGCATGGGAATTAATAAAACCAATGTCCGTTATGTTCTACATTTGACAATGCCAGGGGCTATTGAGGCTTACTATCAGGAGATTGGTCGTGCGGGACGAGATGGTCTGCCTAGTGAGAGTGTCCTCTTATATTCAGCACGTGATATTCAACTTCAACGCTATTTTATCGATATGGCTGAGAACCAAGATCCTGCCTATCGGCATAAAGAACTTGCGAAATTACAGGAAATGACCGCTTTTGCCAGTACTCAGATATGTTTACAGCGTTATATTATCCAGTACTTTGGTGAAGAGATGCCCGATTGTGGAATCTGTTCCAATTGCACCGACGATCGGGAGCTAATCGATGTGACAGTCGATGCCCAAAAGGTATTGTCAAATATTGTCAGGATGAGTCAGTTGCGCGATGGTAGCTATTCTCGGACGCAAGTCGTGAATGTGCTGTGTGGTAAATTATCGGAAAAGATGCTCTGGACAGGCTTTGACACGCTCTCAACCTATGGTCTCATGGCAGACTGGTCAATCAAAAAACTCAGTAGCTTTGTTGATTACTTGGTAGCAGATGGTTATTTGGATGTTGCGGGCGAGTATAATGGTCTCAGCATTTCTGAAACGGGTGTTCAGGTCTTAAAAGGCGAGCTGACGGTAACCATGCGCGAAATTAAAGTCAAAGAAACGCTTGAGAAATCCCGTTCGACGAAACGGGAAGTCGGTGGAGAACTCTTTGAATTACTGCGAAAACAACGCACAGTCTTCGCTAAAGAATTGGCAATTCCACCTTTCATGGTCTTTTCAGACCAAGTCTTGATGAATTTGGCAGAAGCCAAACCGCTGTCTTTAACCGATATGTTGAATGTCTCAGGCATTGGTGAAAAAAAAGCTGACCAATTTGGTCAAGCCTTTCTAGAAGTCATCCAAAACTATCAAGGTTAGAGTTCCTTTCTGGGTTGAGGAGCGTTCTTTTACATTTTAGTAAGCAAAGTTGTGATTTTTATGGTATACTAATGGATGTGATGGCTATTTTGACCATCAGAATTTTTTGGAATACCTAGTATCTGACCTGATGTCATCAGAGATAAGTAAATGTCAGATATAGAAAGTCGGAGAAGATGATAAAAGTTATTTATGATATTTTAATTGCAGTCTTACTTATATTGTCAGCAATTTTGATTGTATCAATTATGATTCAACCCTCTAAACAAGACAGCGCTGCAAGTGCCTTTACAGGTGGTGGCGATGAGCTATTTGAGCGCCGTAAAGCACGTGGTTTTGAAGCCGTGATGCAACGTTTTACTGGTGTGATGATTGCGCTTTGGCTGTTTGTTGGTTTTGCACTAGTTGTTTTATCTACCAGATAATGACGGGAATCTCTTAACTTTTTGCTTGATGGCCGTTTAACGAGACAGGATAGATGAAGCAGGATTTGCTTAATCCTATCACGCCATTGTCAAAAACGGTCTAAGCGAGTATAACAGATGACCCTAAAGAAAGGCTGGGATAAACTCTCGGCTTTTTGTGTTATCATAAGGCAATAAATCTAAAAATAGAAAGAATATATGAAATTAAGTAAAAAAGTAACGGATTTTTTGGCAAATATGCCATCAAAATCAATCTCGCCAAAAATGTTAGCAACCAATCTAGGTTTAGCTGATAATGCGAGCGATTATAAGCATTTGCTCAAAACAATTGCCCAATTAGAAGAAAACAAAGCGATTGAAGTAACAGCTGGCGGTAATCTTGCCCTGCCACAGCCAAAGGCAGAAGTCCTAGAAGGGACATTCTCTGCCAACCCACGTGGCTTTGGCTTTGTCAGAATCGGTGAAAATGAACCTGATGTTTTTGTCAAACGTGGTAATACCAAATTTGCCATGAACGAAGATATTGTCGAGGTCAAGATTACATCACCAGCTAATCCGCTCAAAGGCAATGAGGCAGAAGGGAAAGTTGTTGCCATCAAATCTCGTGCTGTGATGAGTTTAGTCGGCGAGTTTTATGCCTTTGATGAAGATGAGAAAAAAAATAGCGGCTCACTTCTGGGCTATGTCATCAATAAAAACAAGAAAATTCCTTTTAGAACCAACATTTCTAAAAAAGGCCTGCACCCAGAAGTTGGCGATATTGTTCGTGTAGATATTACCCACTATCCAGACCGTGATTTCCCAGAAGTTCTCCAAGGTATCGTAACTGAGATTATCGGTAAAGCAACAGATACAGGGATTGACGTCTTAGAAGTTTTGGAGTCGCTTGGTATTCCATCTCCGTTCCCGGAAGACGTTATCGCTGAAGCCAACGCCGTGCCAGATGAAATCGCTGAAGCAGACATTATCGGTCGTGTCGACTATCGTAACGAAATTACTTTTACCATCGATGGTGCAGATGCCAAAGACCTTGACGATGCCGTCCATATCAAGGCACTAGATAACGGTAATATCGAGCTTGGTGTGCATATCGCTGATGTCAGCTACTATGTAACCGAAGGTTCAGCTCTTGACCGTGAGGCGCTCAACCGTGGGACATCAACTTACGTGACTGACCGTGTCGTACCAATGCTACCTGAACGTTTGTCAAATGGTATCTGTTCCCTTAATCCACGTGTGAATCGCTTCACGCAGTCATGTGTCATGGAAATTAACCCTGACGGCTATGTCGTCAACTATCAAATTTCTCAGTCTGTGATTAAAACAACGGAACGCATGACCTACTCTGATGTCAATGAAATGCTCGCTGGCAATCAAGCGTTTTTGGAAAAATTTGCAGCGATTGCAGTATCAGTTGAACAAATGGCGAAACTTCATGCCATTTTACTGACCATGCGTGCTCGCCGTGGGTCAATCGACTTTGAAACGCAAGAAGCGAAAATCATCGTTGATAAGCTTGGTAAACCAATCGAGATTCAAGTCCGCAAACGTGGGACAGCTGAGATGATGATTGAGTCCTTCATGTTGATTGCGAATGAAACCGTTGCGCGTAGCTTTGCGACACGTGGATTGCCATTTATCTACCGTGTGCATGAGCATCCAAAGGCAGACAAATTAACCCGTTTTATTGATTTTGCATCGGTATTTGGTATTCCTTTGAAAGGGACACCTGAAAAAATGCAGTCAAAAGACTTGCAAGATTTCATGCTGAAAATTAAAGGACAACCCGGTGAAATGGTACTCTCAACTATGCTTTTGCGCTCAATGCAACAAGCACGTTATGATGAGGATAACCTCGGTCACTTCGGTCTAGCTGCGGAATACTATACGCATTTCACTTCTCCAATTCGTCGTTACCCAGATTTACTGGTGCATCGCTTGATCCGTGCTGAAAGCCATCCGACGACTGAAGTCATCGAGCATTTCGAAGAGATCATCCCTGAAATCGCACAGCTCACATCATCCCGCGAACGCCGCGCCATCGATGCGGAACGTGCCGTCGAGGCTATGAAAAAAGCGGAGTACATGGAAAGTTATCTCGGCACTGAGTACGATGTGACGATTTCATCTGTGACGCGTTTTGGTTTCTTCGTGTCACTTCCTAATACCATCGAAGGCTTGGTGCACATGTCAACCTTGGGTGATGATTTCTACAACTTTAATGAGCGCGATTTGACTCTCAAAGGCGAGCGCACTGGTAAGGTGTTCCGTATGGGACAGCCTGTTAAAGTCAAGCTTGTGAAAGCAGATAAAATCACCGGCGACATTGACTTTGAACATGTCGACAGCGATTTAGATGTCGTTGAAGCTATTGAAAAGCGCTGCAGAGATAGTCGTGGGGGACGGGATTCACGTGATAAACGCCCTGACTGGCAGAAAAATAAGGATAAGAAACCCTTTAAATCAGGTAAAAAATATAAAAAGTAAGCTGGAGTCAGAAAAGGTCTGAATGTTTGATAAAAAAGTACTAGAAATAGCAGATGAGAGGCTAGTTGTCCACATTAAGGGCGAAGCCGATAAGTGCCTCATTTTTCTGAGCGGTTGGGGCACGCCTTATCCCTTAGCAGACATGTATCAATTAGCGCAAAAATTTTCTAAAGACTATCAAGTGCTTATTTTACAGCGTTTTGGTTATGGTGATAGTGCCATGACTTTGAAAGAAAGAACACCAGAAGCAGTTGCAAATGAAATTCATTCAGTTGTTAGACAGTTGCAACTTGAAAATAAGGCGATGACGCTAATAGGTCATTCAACAGGTGGTTTATATGCCTACATTTTTTGGGCACTTTATCCCAATATCTGTCATCAAGTCATCATGTTGGATGCTGTTCCGCTTCCGAAAGCTTTATTCTATCCAAATTATCTGATTATTTTTTATGCCAAGTTATTGGAAAAATTGAACATCATTCAAAAAATGTCTGATGATAAACTGGCAAAAATGATTAATTTAGACCATAAATTGCCAAGCGACATCAGAAAAATAGCGCTTGACTTTGGCAGGGGAAATCCTTTTAATCCAGTCGTGGTTAGGGAATTGAAACCGATGATTCAGAGCATGGATAAACTTTATCAGGAGTATTTGCCTCATGAAAAGACTAGAATACTTAGTCTTGCTAGACATATTGCTTATCCAAGAGCTGAAAAAATGGGGGAGAGATTGACAACAATTTGCGATTACAAAGCAAGCAATATTGGGAAATCAGGGCATTATATCCATTTAGAGCAGTTAGAAGTTGTTTTTTCAGAGATAGAAAAATTTTTAGATGAAGGAGAGCTAAATGGCAAAAGATAAAGTCAAAGATAATGTCGTCGCCCAAAATAAAAAGGCGCATTATGACTATGAGATTACCGAAACATTTGAGGCTGGCATTGTGCTGACTGGTACAGAAATCAAGTCAGTCAGACAGGCACGGATTAATATCAGAGATGGATTTGCCCGTGTGCGAAATGGCGAAGTTTGGCTGAGTAATGTCCATATCTCGCCTTTCGATGAAGGTAATATCTGGAATGTCGACCCGACCCGCAGTCGCAAACTTTTACTGCATAAGAAACAAATCGCTAAAATTGTGGCTGAAATTTCGCAAGCAGGTATGAGTTTTGTGCCTTTGCGTGTTTATATCAAAGAGGGATTTGCCAAGGTTTTAATGGGACTTGCTAAAGGTAAGAAGAATTATGATAAACGTGAAACGATTAAGCGTAAAGAACAAAATCGTGACATTGCTAAACAATTAAAAGACTTTAACCGTTGAGCAATCAACGGTTTTTTTGATGTTTTGGCAGAAAAGTCAAAACATTTAGTCTATAAATGTAAAAAAGTATTTACATTTTATCGAAAGTAGGCTATACTAAAATAGTTATGAAAGAAAATAACGATGCTAAAAGCGATATTAGCTTGTCGTTTTAAATAATATAAAGGGGGAAGAAATGTTTACCAGCAACAAGAAACGGCAAATACCAATGATTGTATGGGTTGTACTGTTTCTGATGGTGATTGTGCTATCTGTTATCGTTTCGGTCAGCAATGGTCAAGCTGAGATTTCATTTTGGGATGTTGGTCGCATTTTAGTCAACAAATTCAGTCATGGCACCATTGGCACTATTAAAGATTTGCCAGTCTCATCTGTCAACATCATCTGGTTTATCCGAATGCCCAGAATTTGTTTGGCAATCTTTGTCGGCTTGGGTTTGGCACTTTGTGGGACAGTCATGCAGGCAGTCGTCCAGAATCCACTGGCTGATCCTTATATCTTGGGGATTTCATCTGGCTCATCTCTAGGGGCAACCTTTGCTATTTTGATTGGCTTTGGGTCTGGATCGATTTTTTCTCAGTTTGGGGTTGGCTTGGGTGCTTTCGCCGGTGCTATGCTTGCAACTTTATCCGTTCTGATGTTGTCAAATATTGGTGGTCGGATGACAAGTGTCAAGTTGATTTTATCGGGTTCAGTCATTAGTAGCCTATTTGGTGCCATCTCAAATTTAATTGTCTATCTAGCTGGCAATTCAGAAGGGATTAAAACAATTCAGTTCTGGCTGATGGGAAGTCTCGCATCAGCCACATGGTCCAAATTAGGCATGGTGATTGTGCCTGTTTTACTGGTTTTGGCTTTCTTCTTGACCCAGTCAAGAATCTTAAATGTGATGCTTTTGGGAGATGAAGCAGCGGTTACATTAGGTGTTTCACTTAGCACATATCGCCGAGTTTACATGGCTATGACCTCGCTGATAACAGGACTCATCGTCGCAAATTCAGGTATGATAGGCTTTGTCGGTCTCATCGTGCCACACATTGTACGCGGCTTATTTGGTAGTGACCATAAGGTGACACTGCCGTTAACAGCTGTTTATGGTGCTTTATTTATGATTTGGGCGGATTTAATTTCTCGAATTTTAATTCATCATGTGGAACTTCCAATTGGGATTATCACAGCCATGATTGGCGCACCTTTATTTATCTACATTATCATCAAAAAAGGGTACAGTTTTGGGGGTTAAAGATGAAATTATCCATTCGAAATCTTGAGATAGAAGTGGCACATCAGTCGATTGTGCGTCGGGTTTCCTTAGAAGTACCAGATCAAAAAACAGTCGGTCTCATTGGTGCCAATGGTTCAGGCAAATCGACATTGTTAAGAAGTATTTACAAAAGTATCGCCCCGACACAAGGGACGATATATATAGATGATATTGATGTTTTGAATTCGCCTAATAAAAAGGTAGCAAAACATCTGGGTGTGGTAGGCCAGTTTAATGAACTGAATTTTGACTTGACAGTTGAGCAGATGGTTTTGTTAGGCAGAACACCGCATAAAAAGATGATGGAAGCTGACAATCTCTATGATTACCAACGCGTACAGGAGGCGCTTTTAAGAACGAATTTGATGAACTACAAAGACAGGAGTTATATCTCCTTGTCTGGTGGGGAAAAGCAGCGGGTGATTCTAGCCAGAACCATTGCCCAAGAGCCCAAAGTCATGATTCTGGATGAGCCGACTAATCATCTGGATATTCGCTATCAGTTGGAGATTTTGACGGCGGTTAAGGGTCTTAATATTACAACCTTTGTGGCCTTGCATGATTTGGCCTTGACGGCGTCCTATTGTGACTATATCTATGCCTTGAAAAATGGGGAAGTCATCGCGCAAGGGAAACCTGAGGTCATCTTGACAGAAGAGTTAATCGCTGAAATTTATCAGGTTCAGTGTCAAATCTATGAAAATCCGATTACGAAAAAAATGGGATTTCATTATACGATCTAAACTAGAAAGAAAAAGGAAATGAAAAAATTAGGACTACTCGTGACATTAGCGATTACAATATTAGCTTTGGTAGGCTGTGGCAATCAAAAAGCAACTCATACAGTCAATGAGTCAGACCAAGGTGACCAAACGAACTATCCCTTGACAATCAAAAATTACGCCAAAGGTGCAGGAAGCAAGTCAAATGGCATCGCTGACTGGCCAGAAATCACGGAAACTTTCACGCAAGCACCGACAAGAGTTGTCGCCAATACGCGACCAATGGCTGAATTACTTTTGCATTTGGGACTTGAAAAATCAATCGCAGGTGTTGGTGCCGTTTTTGGTGAGAAAGATGTCAGTGTCGAAACTGCTTTTGGCAAGCTGAAAAGTCTCGGAGAGAGCTATATTCCGCAAGAAATAGTACTCTCTGTCAATCCTGACTTTGTGTTTGGGCGTGGTGATTTATTTGAAAAGTCTGAGTGGGGTGTTGGGACGGTTGAAGCGCTCAATGAGATGCAAATTCCAACCTATATCATGAAAACGTCAATAACCGGCGGGACTTTTGACTCAATTTATGATGATATTGATAATCTGGGTAAAATTTTTGATGTCAAGGACAAGGCAGAACAATTCAAAACTGAACTTAAGACGCATGAAACAAATTTGAAAGATAGTCTCAGTGAGCTCAAAAAGACACAAACATTTGCTTATCTCCATTCAAATGATCCATCTGATATAAGTGGTTATTCGCTGACTAGCGATACCTTTTCACTCAGTCTGTTTAAACTTCTGAACTTGAAACAGGCCTATGATGTTCCGACAGGAACAGTCAGCATTGAGAAGTTAATCGAAAGCAATCCCGATGTCATCATTGTGCCAAAATGGGATGATACTGATAATGCTGAAAAAATGGTCAAAGGTTTATTGGCTAGTGATAAAGTATCCGATATGAAAGCCATTAAAAACAAGCAAATTTATATTGTGAATTACAATTATCTATTTGGTTACAGTTACCAGTCGCTTGAAGGTTTTGAACAACTGGCTAAGGAAATGTATCCTGATTTGGTTAAATAATGTTTTATAATGATAGAAACGCAGGAATCGTGTGTTTATCTTCAATCTAAAAGAGGCTGGGACAAAAGTCTCCATAGCCTATTTCTGTGTTATTTTCGAAAAAATTTAAGACAACATTATTGTTCATTGAAAATCCTACCGGTTTCGCATTGTTTTGGCAAAACAATACGAACATGGTAAGAAAAGTGCCATTTTTGTGCGAAATTGGAATTCTTTTGCCAAAACAATACGAAATCGGTAAAAATAAGTTATTTTTCGTGAGAAACTCAAATTCATTCAGCGAACAATACGAAAAAAGAGACTGGGACAAAAGTTTCAAAATACGAAAACCGCACGAAATGCGTTTCTAGAAACGTTGATTTCATGCGGTTTTTCAGTTTCAAAATTTGTCAAAAATAAGGAATTCCTGACTTTTGTCCCAACCTCTTTTAGATGATGTTTGAAACAGGCAATGGGTACTTTAATTTAATGAGTTATAGCTAGGTTATCAAACTGCAAGATTTTAGTAACCATTTTTAATTTGTCTTTTTTAGGTAGACTGTGCCTAGTTCCCATTTTGAAAGTGCTTGACGACTGACACCTATTTCTTTTGCTAATTGTTCTTGAGTCAAGGCAAATTTTATCCTATAGTCAAGTAGGTCATCAGAAAGTCCACCAGCTATAATCGAGCAGAGTTCTTTTTCACCAAGTATTGTAAATTTTTCTAAAAATAGTTGAAATTTAGTGAGATTAAATCGGATTTGTTTTGTCATGTTTAGTAATTCTTTTCTAAAATATGTAGTTCACCTTTTATCAGAGTTTTAGCAGTAACATCGCTAACTTCGTTAGTAAGTTTAGTTGCGTCGTCAAATTTTTGCAAACTAAATAAATATTTGATAGCAACAGCAAAGTCCTTGGTCATCAAACTTTCTTCTAAGGAAGTCGTGATATCTATTTCACTATACCATTGAAGAAATTCAGATAATTTTGTTTCAAATGTCTCTTGAAGTAAAGACCATTCAGCAAAATAGTGCATTGCGAGCATGAAATTGTCGTTAGGAGTTGTTCTGAGTAAAATAGTAGTTTTTTGAATGACTTCTAGCGTGTTTCCCAAACTTAAAAGTACCATAATATACTTTTGAGTTAAAGTTGGGAAATCATCAATCGCTAAAAAATTATCTTGATGCCAGCCTAAAGCTTGGTTTTTCAAAATAACTTGATTGATTAAGTTCAAATATGCTTGACTTTTTTTAACATCACCTTCTGGGAAAGGATAATTTAAAAGCATTTTAATATTTTGTGGGGATTCTTCAAGTATTTCTCTGACCAATTTCTCGTAACGAGATTTTTTGTCAAATTTTTCCATTTCTTCAGGTGTTGTCCCCTGATTTTCTACCATAAAGTCTATTTTGAAATGTTTAATATCATTAGCTTGTAATTCTTCATGGATTTTATTGAAGTATTTAGCAGAGCTAGCTTTTTTCAAACCTCTTTCGGCCAAAGTATGACCATTTTGGAAAGGTTTCTTAATTTTTAGTTGTAAAGCGACATTATCATTTTCTGATAATATTGACATCAATGCTAGTATTGATGCTAAATTTTCGGGAGACAGACCATTATCACAGATATATTCATCAGAATCAACAAAAATCAACCAATCATTTTCATTCAATTCGATAATATGATTACGCATTTCAGAGAAATCTTCTACCCATTTTTTGAAATATAAAGAAATTTAAAAATCATCTATTTGCTGAATCGTTTCAACGGTTTTATCAGTTGAGCCAGTATCAACAATAATGAGTTGATTGCAGTAAGGGAGCGCTCTGTTGATGACATCAGTAATTCGGTGTTCTTGATTTTTGACAAGGATACCAAAAGTTATTGTGAGTTTTTCTTGTTCTCTTTTAACTTGTTCTAGTAATTTGTCTAAAAATTGAATTTTAGATTTATCTTGAAAGTGATATTGGTACCGATTTTTTAAATCAATTTTTTCAGCCGCTAATTTGAGTAGGTTATATTTGTCGTGATTATCTACTGAAAAAATAGCTTGTGTTAGCCAATTATTATACATTAAATTCTCTATTAAAGAAAAGCGCAAAAAAGAGAAGTGAGCGCTCTTCTCTTTTTCATTGTTTAATTAC
Source organism: Pseudolactococcus yaeyamensis (assembly GCF_054658615.1). Taxonomy (NCBI): domain Bacteria; kingdom Bacillati; phylum Bacillota; class Bacilli; order Lactobacillales; family Streptococcaceae; genus Pseudolactococcus; species Pseudolactococcus yaeyamensis. The sequence continues at coordinate 12,072 of NZ_BAAGGP010000032.1, read as the reverse complement.
CTGTCAAGGTATTAAAAATTACACCGATGGCATTCCAGACAGAACCACCAGGATTTTTGGGTTTTGTTGCCCCTCCTGTAGTTGCGATTAGTTCTTCAGTTGTAAGCTCTTTAAAGTTATTGTTGTTAAACGTTTTTACTAGTTTTTCCATTATTATCTTCGTTTATTCTTTAGTTTAATCATTTCCCCAAAATATCGGGCTAGGTTGAAGTGGTTTTTCTTCTTCAAATTCATAGATACCAATAGTAGCGGAAGGATATTTGCTTAGGATTGCTTTTTTGTAGGCCTTTGCATATTTTGACAGCAAAATTTTTTCTTGTGTATCGGTATTCCCAAGCTGCTCGTACAAGTCATTCAAGGTAACGAACTGAACTTGATTTTCCCCAAACTCTTGATTTAGGGCTTTTTTGGCGCTGTTAAAATAGCTTCCTTGACTTTTAGCATTGATTAAAATACTCCCAAGATAAGCACCATCATCCATTTTAGTGACAAAAAACATATAATTCTCCTTACGTGAGTTTGCGCCCCAAAGAATATGACGTCTCATATCTTATATGTCAAGTATATGATAGTGCTTTCATTTTGTCAATAATTTGGTAGTTGCGAAATATTATAACGGACAAACAATTTAACCTATTTTTACCATTCTTTTACATGATTTTTACAAAAAATCGTCGGAACTTTTACACAAGATTTGGTGTTTCAGCGGTATAATTATTTTTGTAAGGCAATGGTGCCTACAAAAAATAAAAAATAATGACAAACACTAAAAAGAGAAATCAGCTAGCCTAAGCCTATCCAAGTTTGGGCGATGAGCGTTTTTGATTTTGGTGGGTGTTAGGTCTTGTAAAGGGAAAAAATCATGAAAAAATCAGTTTTGATCGCAGCAGCAGCCGTTTCACTTTTTGCACTCGCAGCTTGCGGACAAAAATCTTCAGGCACAACATCTTCTTCATCGTCAACAGCTAAGGCAGAAAAAATCACTGTCGCAGGCTCAACAGCCTTGCAGCCTTTAGTAGAAGCTAATGTTGAGAGCTTTACACAAGAAAACACTAACCTACAAATCACTGTTCAAGGTGGTGGCTCAGGTCTTGGTTTATCACAAGTTTCTAGTGGTGCGATTCAGATTGGGAATTCTGACCTCTTCGCGGAAGAAAAAGATGCGAGCTTAGCAGAAAAAGTTAAAGATCATAAAGTTGCTGTTGTAGGTTTTGCACCAATTGTTAATAAAGACATCAAACTTGATGGTTTGACAACTGCTCAACTTAAAGATATCTTCTCAGGCAAAGTAAAGAACTGGAAAGAAGTCGGTGGACAAGATCAAGCCATTACAGTTATCAACCGTGCTGAAGGTTCAGGTACACGCTTTAACTTTGAAAAATATGGTCTTGAAAACACACAAGTTGTTAAAGCAAGCGAACAAGATTCATCAGGTGCTGTTGTTCAAATGGTATCACAAACACCAGGTGCGATTAGCTATGTTGCCTTCTCAAACATCAAAGACAGCGTTAAAGCACTCGAACTTGATGGTGTGAAACCAACTGAAAAAAATGTTGCAACAAACGACTGGAAAATCTGGTCTTATGAGCACATGTATACAGAAAAAGGTAACACAACAGATGGTCAAGAAAAATTCATCACTGCTGTAACAAAAAATAAAGCACTCCTTGAAAAATTAGGTTACCTCTCTATCGAAGATATGAAAGTAACTCGTGATCAAGAAGGTAAAATCAAATAATTCCAACTCACTCATGCTTCAAATCGTTCATGTTTCAAAGCAATAACTTATCAACGACGCAAATTTGACCTGTCAAATTTGCTGGTACATAGCAAAACCTCCAAAGTTTTTACACAAAATTTACATTTATCCGTGGCATAAATGTTAAAATAGAAGTATTGAACGATTTGGAGGAGTTATGAGGAGAAAGATAGTACTTTTGGCCTCAGCCTTGGTGGTCCTTGCGACATTATCAGGTTGTGCCAAGTGGATAGACAAAGGTGAATCAATTACGGCTGTAGGATCTAGTGCCTTACAGCCTTTAGTTGAGTCTGCTGCTGAAACATTTGCCCAAGAAAATCCAGGTAAATTTATTAATGTTCAGGGGGGTGGTTCAGGAACTGGCTTGTCACAAGTCCAGTCTGGCGCTGTTCAAATTGGGAACTCGGATTTATTCGCTGAAGAAAAAGATGGAATTGATGCTAAAAAATTGGTTGATCATAAGGTTGCAGTCGTAGGGATTGCACCGATTGTCAATAAAAAAGTAGGCATTAAAACTTTAACAACAGATCAGCTACGTCAAATTTTTACTGGTGAAATTAGTAACTGGAAAGAAGTTGGCGGTAAAGATCAGAAAATTGTCTTGATCAATAGAGCTACAGGTTCTGGTACACGTTCAACATTTGAACGTTGGATTATGGATGGTAAACCAGCCAAAAACTCTCAAGAGCAAGATTCATCTGGTATGGTTAAATCTATTGTTGCGCAAACCCCAGGTGCGATTAGCTACCTTGCTTTTTCAAATATAGATACATCAGTGACAAAAATTTCACTTGATGGCTACGCTCCGACAACGGCCAATGTTGCTGATAACAATTGGCCGATTTGGGCGTATGAGCATATGTATACCAAAGGGCAACCTAATAGCCTGACAAAAACATTTTTAGATTACGTCTTGTCTGATGCAGTTCAAGACAGTCTTGTCCAAAAAATGGGGTATATCTCTGTTAATCAGATGCACGTGGAGCGTGATGCTGATGGTCGTGTCACAACAAAATAATACTGCTTAACTCTTAAATGAGGGGATGTAATGAGGCTTGCATGCCTAATTCCCTCAACACTTAATATAGAAATTAAATCGAATGAAAAAAGAAAATATTCAAGAAAAGTTACTTTCTAAATCAAAAAATTCCCAACTAGAGAAATTTGGCAAGACAATTACCTTCTTTTGTATTGCTGTGATTGTCTTTGTGGTTGCCATGATTTTCTTCTTTGTGGCACAAAAAGGGTTCTCAACCTTTTTTGTCGACAAAATCAACCCCTTCAAATTCTTGTTTGGCACGACTTGGAATCCATCAGAGCTTGGTCCTGATGGTAAACCTTTAGTTGGTGCGCTTCCGATGATTACGGGCTCACTGATTGTAACCATTTTGTCTGCAGTTCTGGCGACACCTTTCGCCATTGGTGCTGCGCTTTTCATGACAGAAATTTCCCCTAATCGTGGCGCGAAATTATTGCAACCAGTTATTGAATTATTGGTCGGCATTCCGTCTGTTGTTTATGGTTTTATCGGCTTGACAGTCGTTGTACCAGCTATTCGCGGTGTCTTTGGAGGGACTGGTTTTGGTCTTCTATCAGGTATCTTCGTCCTTTTTGTTATGATTTTACCAACCGTCACCTCCATGACAGTGGATGCCATGAAAGCTGTACCTAGCTTTTATAAAGAAGCCTCACTCGGATTAGGCGCAACACGGTGGCAGACAATTTGGCGTGTATTGCTACGTGCAGCAACACCTGGGATTCTAACCGCTGTTGTATTTGGTATGGCTAGAGCTTTTGGTGAAGCCTTGGCCATTCAGATGGTTGTTGGTAATGCCGCAATTTTGCCAACAAGTTTAACATCACCTGCGTCAACGCTGACTTCTGTCTTGACGCAAGGTATTGGAAATACAATCATGGGCACTGTTCAAAATAATGTCCTATGGTCACTCGCGCTAATTCTATTACTCATGTCTTTATTATTTAACATCGGAATGCGCACTATTGCGAAGAGAGGAAGCCTATAATGAATCCTAAAAAAGTTGATAAATTGGCAACAAGTGTCCTCTATGTTATTTCTGGTATTATCGTTGTCATTCTGGCCTCTTTATTGCTATATATTCTCGTTCGAGGGTTGCCGCATATTTCTTGGCATTTCTTGACAAGTCCCTCAAAAGCCTATGAAGCAGGTGGTGGGATTGGTATTCAGCTCTTTAACAGTATCTTCTTACTTGTGATTACGATGATTATTTCATTTCCCTTATCACTTGGAGCGGGCATTTATTTATCTGAATATGCCAATCAAAATTCATGGGTGACTAACTTGGTTAGAACATCAATTGAAATCTTGAGCTCACTCCCGTCAGTAGTCGTTGGGTTGTTCGGTTTCCTGATTTTTGTTGTGCAGTTCGGCTATGGTTTCTCGATTATCTCAGGTGCTTTAGCCTTGACCGTCTTTAACCTCCCTTTGATGACGCGTAATGTCGAAGAATCGCTAAAAGCGGTGCATCATACGCAACGTGAAGGTGCCTTAGCTCTGGGCTTGTCGCGGTGGGAAACAGTATTACACGTGATTGTACCAGAAGCCTTGCCAGGTATCGTGACAGGCGTTGTCTTGTCATCTGGTCGTATCTTTGGGGAAGCAGCAGCGCTCATCTATACAGCCGGTCAATCTGCCCCAGCACTTGACTGGTCAAACTGGAATCCCATGTCAGTCAGCTCACCCATTTCGATTTTCCGTCAGGCAGAAACATTGGCCGTTCACATCTGGAAAGTCAATGGTGAAGGTACTGTACCAGATGGCGCAGCAGTCTCTGCAGGTGCAAGTGCTGTCCTCATTATCTTTGTGCTTTTGTTTAATTTCGGTGCACGCTTTATCGGCAAGAAAATTCATAGCAAATTAACAGCATCGTAATTTAGGAAAACAAAATGGAAAAGAAAAAAATTGCTGATTGGGTAATTGAATATGATAAGCAACGAACACAGGAAGCAATTTTGGATTTACCAGATAATTTCCTTTGTAATTGTAATATCTGTCGTAATTTTTATAAGGCAAGTCTAAATTTCCCAATAACTGTTGTTGGATGTTTTTATTCTTTAGGACTTGATATTGCGAAGCCAACTGAAGTTTATGATATTGATTTTGAAGATAATCTAGTTAGATATTTTGGATTTTATCATGTTGTTGGTCAGGAATTAACTTACTTAGATAAGAAGTTTTCAAAAGTAGTTGAAACATTTAAAATAAGTGAGGGATTTGAAATTAGTCTTACAAATCAGATTTCTTTTAAACCTAAAAATTTTCCAAAGCCAGTGTTACAAATTGATATAGATTTTTATGTACCATAGGTTTTAAACGAACCATTTAATTTGTAAAATATAAAGAGAGTAGGAAAAAATGGCAACTTATGATTGGCAAGAACGTCATATCATCGGCCTTGATGGTCGTGAAATCGCCCTTGAAACGAAAGATTTACACGTTTTTTATGGCAACAACGAATCTATCAAGGGAATTGATATGAAGTTCGAAAAAAATAAAATCACCGCTTTGATTGGCCCTTCTGGCTCTGGTAAATCAACGTATCTGCGTAGTCTCAATCGCATGAATGATACGATTGCCATTGCAAAAGTCACAGGCGAGATTAACTATCAAGGCGTTGATGTCAACAAACAAAACGTCAACGTTTATGAAATGCGCAAACACATCGGCATGGTTTTCCAACGGCCCAACCCTTTTTCAAAATCGATTTATCGCAATATTACCTTTGCCTTGGAACGCCAAGGCATTAAGGATAAGAAAATCTTAGATGAGGCAGTTGAAACTGCTTTGAAACAAGCAGCACTTTGGGAACAGGTCAAGGATGATTTAGACAAGTCTGCTCTGGCGCTCTCAGGTGGTCAGCAACAGCGTTTGTGTATCGCACGTGCGATTGCGGTTAAGCCAGATATTTTATTGATGGACGAGCCAGCATCAGCGCTAGATCCGATTTCAACGATGCAGCTTGAAGAAACGATGATGGCACTCAAGGAAAATTATACGATCATTATCGTGACGCACAATATGCAGCAAGCGGCGCGTGCAAGTGACTACACTGGATTTTTCTATTCAGGCGATCTCATCGAGTACGATAAGACATCGAAAATCTTTACGCGCCCTGAGCTCAAATCTACTGGGGATTATGTATCAGGACATTTCGGTTAAAATGTTAGGTCGCATGGTTGAAGGCTTTAAGATGTCGATCTACTATCAATGCGTCTGACCAAAAAGATTAAGGAAACATTATGACAGAACCTATTTTACAAGTGAAAGATTTATCGCTTTTCTATGGCAAGAAGCAATCACTATTTGATATCAACATGGCTTTTTATCCGAGCGAGATTACTGCCTTAATTGGGCCATCTGGCTCAGGAAAATCGACACTTTTGCGCTCAATTAACCGAATGAATGATTTGGTGCCCTCAGCTAAAGTGACGGGTAAAATCATGTATAAAGATGGCGATATTTATAGCCCAAAAACGGATATGGTTGAGCTGCGTAAGGAAATCGGCATGGTTTTCCAACAACCTAATCCCTTTCCTTTCTCTATTTATGAAAATGTGATTTATGGCTTGCGGCTCAAAGGCATAAAGGACAAGGCGATTTTAGATGAAGCAGTAGAAGAATCACTCAAAGCTGCTAATATTTGGGATGAGGTCAAGGATAAGCTGCATAGTTCAGCGCTTGGTCTTTCAGGTGGTCAGCAGCAGCGTGTTTGTATTGCTCGGGTTCTAGCTGTCAATCCTGATATTCTCTTGCTAGATGAGCCGACATCCGCACTCGATCCAATTTCTTCTGGTAAAATTGAGACCATGCTGTTAGACTTAAAAGAGAGATATACGATTTTAATCGTGACACACTCAATGCAACAAGCTAGTCGAATTTCTGATCGGACAGCCTTTTTCTTAAATGGTGAACTGATCGAGTACGATAAAACTAAGAAAATTTTCTTGGATCCAAAAGAACAGTCAACATCGGATTATGTGACGGGTAAATTTGGTTGAGCGTTGTATCATCATACGCTGACTTAAAAACTTGTCTAAAAGACCTATTAAGAAAGGAATGATATGTTAAGAACACAATTTGAAGAAGAACTGAATAAGCTACACAACCAATTTTATTCGATGGGGACACAAGTCTCAGCTCAGGTCAATCGAGCTGTTCGTGCCTTTGTCAGTCACGATCGTGATTTGGCAGAAGATGTGATTGAAGCTGATCAACAAATCAATGATCAGGAAACAAAATTGGAGACCAAATCATTAGAAATGATTGCTTTACAGCAACCTGTTTCACATGATTTGCGGACGATTATTACTGTGCTGAAAGCTTCATCAGACTTGGAACGCATGGGCGACCACGCCGTCTCTATCGCCAAAGCGACGATTAGTCTCAAAGGTGAAGAACGGATTCATGTCGTTGAGGCAGATATTTCACTCATGGGCGAACGGGTAAAATCTATCGTAGATGCGTCGCTCAATGCCTATATCCAAGGCGATGCTGAACGCGCGCGTGAAATTGCCAACTGGGATGACACAGTTAATCAGATGTATGGTGAAATTCAAAACAAGACCCTATCAGCCATGGAAGAAAACAAAGAGACGATTACGACAGGTAAAGATTACTTGTTGACCACCATGTACTTGAAACGGATCAGTGACTACGCTAAAAACCTCTGCGAGTGGATTGTCTATCTGAAAACTGGTAAGATTGTTGAGTTGTAAACTCTAAAAAGCATTTCGGTGCTTTTTTTGCTTCCCACAATTTCGACTGAATTATGGTAGAATATGTATTAAAAAGGTTAGTTTAGCCACAGATGACCGAACGAAAAACTGAGAAGATGAGGTAAAAATGGAAAGTTTAGAAAAGTACGTCGCATTTGACTTGGAATTTAACACAGTGAATGATGTCGAGCATCTGATTCAAGTGTCGGCAGTTTGCTTTGATAATGGCACTGAAACGGCAGATTTCGATGCTTTTGTTTACTCAGATGTCCCATTGAACTCTTTTGTTGTCGGCTTGACAGGCATTACACAAGAAAAGGTTTTGACGGCAGAGAAGGCAGAAACCGTCTTATCAGACTTGAAAATTTTTATTGGCGACTTACCTGTTATCGGCTATAATGCCAATAAATCCGACCTTCCGATATTACTCGCGAATGGTCTCGATTTAACCGATGCTTATGCTTTAGACGTCTATGAAATCGCTGATAGCATGCGCGACAATAAACTGCATGGCATGAAGAACTTCCAGTTAAAATCTATAGCTGAATTTTTTAACGTCGCTGAGAAAAATGCGCACAATGCCTTAGCTGATGCGAGAATGACGGCGCGTGTTTATGAGGCCATGAAAGACACGCAAGAAGCTGAAAAACTGTTAAGTAAGCAAAACGAAAAAGAGATTAACGCTGACGATAATCCCTTTGCTGGTTTGGCTGGTTTATTTTAAATGAGTAGATAGTGAATTAGAAGTGCCCACCAATAGCAATCAAAGTGTCCGTGATTTCTCGCGGACTTTCTTTTTTGCCACGTTTGATCCACAATTGAACCATCCCGAAAATAGCATGGGCAGAATAGGTCGTTTGGTAGTCAATCCTAATCAAATCCAATTTTTGATACCCTAAATGTGATGGCATGACTGTTTTTAATAGGGTTTTCAATTTTTGCCGCAGATAGATATGAATCTCCCGCGTGCCATTTTCAGAAAGCAAGGCTGATAATACAGACTCTTGATAGAGAAAATCAAAAATTTCAAAGATGGCATTGCGAACATTATTGCCATTTTGATCAAAAATCGTCTCGACTTTGGCAAAGAAGACACGCTGATACTGGTCAATCATCGCATATTTATCTTGATAATGCGTGTAGAAGCTAGAGCGACTGATGCCAGCACGTTTGACCAATTCCGTTGTTGTGATTTGGTCAAACGTTTTTTCTTTGAGTAAATCGCTCATTGCCATTTCGATTGCCTGTCGGGTTTTTTTAATTCTAATATCAGTCATGCTGAAAACCTTTTCTATTTATTTTTTAAAACAATAATGAACAGAGTGTCTATTTTTTGTATCAAATACTTGCTATCTCATCTACAAGTATTATAATAAAAAAGATAAAGAAAGACAAGGTGTCTAAAAAATTAAGATATTGAAAGCGATAGGACACAGTCGTAAACTTCTATAAAAAAATAGGATTTTAGTAATCTGTGCTTGCGCAGGTTCGGAAAATAACTTTTTTCCTAAGAAGTTAGCTAGAAATTCAATTAAAATAAACTCAGAGGAGATAGGCATGATCAAAAAAGAATGGCAGGCAATTTTAAAAAATAAATTTTTCATTGTTGTGATTGTTGCACTGGCAACGATACCGGCACTTTATAATCTGATATTCCTCAGTTCTATGTGGGATCCCTACGGTAAAATATCAGACTTACCTGTGGCTGTTGTCAATCAAGATCAATCAGGGGCAATTAACGGTAAATCGGTTAATCTGGGCGACGACTTGGTCGATGAATTAGGCAAAAGTCGTGATTTAGATTACCATTTTGTGAGTGAGAAAACTGCTCAAAAAGGTCTCAAAGATGACACGTATTATATGCAAATCACGATTCCCAGTGACTTCTCAAAAAATGTTGGCAGTCTTGTCAGTAACACTCCGACCAGTGCCGTGATTCGCTACCAGACATCTGTTGGGCATAATTTTATTGCCAGCAAAATGAGTGACTCTGCTATGGAAAAGCTCAAAGCAAAAGTTTCCGAAAATATCACCAAAACTTACACGAAAACGATTTTTGAAAACCTGACAACCTTATCAGAGGGTGTCACACAAGCATCAGATGGTAGTAATCAGTTGATCAATGGGAGTGGCGAGTTAAAATCGGGTGCTAAGCAAATCGTGACTAACTTAGACAAACTCTCAACATCAAGTTTGACCTTTAAAGACGGTGCCGAAACCTTAAATATAGGACTTAATCAATACACAGCAGGGGTCACAAGCCTGTCTAATGGCGCTCAGAAGTTATCACAAGCCGTCACTAACTACACCAACGGTGCAACACAAGTCGCCAACGGTAACAGTCAACTGAATGGTGCAACAACTCAATTATCTGAAAAACTCAATGATATTGATCAATTAGTCAACGGCAGTGTAGCTTTAAGTAATGGCCTGAGTGAGCTTTCTCAAGGGATGACGATATCTTCTGACAAACAAGAAAAAATAGATGAGCTATTAAAAGGATTAGTACCACTTAATAATGGCATTCAAGCTTACAATCAAAGTGTTCAAAATGCGGTGATTCCAGACAGTTTAACACAAGATTTAATCACTATCGGTACAAGCTTCCAAAAAATGCAAGCAGACCAAGCAACAAAATTAACAAGACTTAAGGAAACGGATGCCTATAAAAATGCGTCTACTGCAGAACAACAAACACTTGAAGGATTGATAACGGTTGACCCGAATGACTTGACTACACTATCAACTGCTATGGCTGATTTACAGACACAACTCACAGCCTTGAAAACTGCCCAAGATGCCAATAAAGCAGTCATTGCCCAAATCGCGGGGGTAAGTCGCATCGCCTTGCTAGGTGCTAATCAAGCGCTCACTGAGTTAACATCAGGCTTAACAGTAGCCAAAACTGCTCTCGAGACACACCTTTTACCGAGTGCACAAAAAGTCAGCACAGGAACTGCCTTGCTCAAAAATCAATTAACAACAGGCATTTCACAGTTTAGCGCAGCGACAGCACAATTAAACACAGGTGCACAAACCTTGGTCAGCAACAATGCTCAACTTACAGCAGGTGCTGTTCAGCTTGCGACTGGGGCTAACCAATTAAATCAAAATTCAGCTAAATTACTAGAAGGTTCAGGACAGTTAGCAAACGGTGCAGGCCAAGTTTCAAATGGTTCAACTCAGTTAGCAACTGGTGCGAATACTTTAACGACTGGTATCGGAACGCTTCAAAATGGTGCAAGTACATTAGCCGCTGGGCTGGGTGAAGCGAGAACAAAACTCGCTGCCAATCAAACCGACCCAAATAATGCTGAAAAGATTGCAAGTCCGTTGAATATTACGCATGCTGACAAAGACAATTCCCCTAAAAATGGCGTTGGGATGACACCCTACATGATGTCTGTTGCCTTGTTTGTCGGTGCAGTTGCGACAAATATGATTATTGCGGGGTCTATATCAGGTGAAAAGGCGAAAAATCGCCGTGATTACATTCTTGGTAAATTGGCTGTCAATGGTGTGATTGCTGTTGGCGAAGGTGTGCTAGTTTATTTCGCAGTCCACATGTTAGGCTTATCAGCCAACCATGAATTGACCATGTTTGGTTTTACGATACTGGTTGCCTTTACCTTCATGTTTATTGTCACTTTCTTTAATACTTGGTTAGGCAAACCGGGTGCTTTCCTCATGCTGATTCTACTTTTGTTACAATTAGCAGCCAGTGCAGGCACTTATCCACTTGCCCTGACAAGTCACTTCTTCCAAAAAATCAATCCTTGGATGCCAATGACTTATGCTGTCACAGGGTTCAGACAAGTGATATCGTTAACAGGACACATTGGTCAAGACGTCGGGATTCTCCTCGTTTTGTCAATCGTCTCAGTAGTGCTCTTAGCTTTCGTTGGTAACAAAAAGGAGGCTTGACTTTAAGTCTCACTAAAATTAAATACTAGAACCGCCTGAAGCCCCTACTTTCAGGCGTTCTTTTAACTTTCAGTTATCTTTTAAATGAAAAATGAGTATTTTGTTTTAAATATTAAAGTTATTATGGTAAAATTAAAATAATAAAAAGGGATACGTCTAATAAATAACAAGGGATATTAATTGATTTAATAAAATTATCGAGGTAAACACTTGACAGAAAGGAGAAAACAGCGTATGCTCAGACAGACAGACAGACAGACAGACAGACAGACAGACAGACAGACAGACAGACAGACAGACAGACAGACAGACATTTAATGGCTGCCGAAGTTTTTTTTGACGACTCTTAAAACGGTATGTTGATTAATCTCAGAGGTTTAATCTGACTTTAATCTACATACCGTTTTTGCGTTAAAAAGAAAAAAATTTTAAGGAGAAGTAAATGATGGTAAATCAGAAGAAGAAGGCCGCCGCAGGTGCTGCCGCCGCAACCCTGCTCTTACTGGGAAGTACTTATGCTTGGCAAAGCCAAAACCAGCATAAGACCAATGAACTCAGTAATACCTTCAGAGAAAATGACGTGACCTTGGTCGAGGACTTTGTGCCAATCACAGATTGGCTGAAAGGTCAAGAAG